>JAHECH010000504.1 GCA_024641835.1 Deltaproteobacteria bacterium | reverse complement strand
ATGGGGGAGTTCTGCCCCCTCCGCATTCTCCGCCTACGGCGGAGCTGCGGCTTCCCCCACGGATAAGTCACGAAAAGGACAGCGGCCTCCCGCCAGTCACTTCAGAAAACCCCCATGCCCCTTGTCGTTATGCCACGCAAACAGTTTGTCGCTACCAGTAGTAAGAATATAGGAAATTCGGAGGAATGGCAATTCTGCCCATTATATCTTTCTTGCCGATGTGGTACAATCCCAAACAAAAGATGAGGTCAGAATAAGAAACGCGTTGGCAGCAGGGCTGGTTTTGAGTTAGGTCCAAAAAGAAAGGAGGGGTAAAGATGGCGGTAAAAATCCTCATCAAAAGAAGGGTGCCGAAAGCGAAAGAAGCGAAGTTGCTCCCGCTTCTCCTGGATCTCAGGTCAAAAGCAACGACTCAACCCGGCTATATCTCAGGGGAGACTTTGAGAAACGTGAATGACCCTGAGGATTATGTCGTGATCAGCACATGGCAATCCGTCGAAGCGTGGAAGGCGTGGGAGGCGTACAAAGGACGAGTGGAGGTTCAGGGCAAGATTGACAGCCTGCTGGGGGAAAAGACCACATACGGCGTCTATTTTTATGGTTAGCCGCTGAGAGGGAAGTCCCCGTGCCGACTCCCCAAGAGGGCTTACTGTGTCGCATATTTTTCGCTGGAGACGAGCGGTATTTTGCTCCTGGCCGTGAATTTGACTAAGTCTGCCGCAAAGTTGCCCACGGGCAGAAGGCTTTATCTTCCGTTCCAAGTCTCCCGGGCTCTGAATGTCCGTCAGATCGCCCGACCCCCTGTGGCCAGTTAAGAAAGTTGTGGGTAAAAGTCAGCCAAGAGGGAGGGGAGGGGGATTTGGCCAGGGAGCCGCGGGATTTTGAAGAGAAACTCTGGATGCGGCACCAAAAAGAGGGGTATAAGAAATGGGTTACGGGATAGAGAGAAGCGACGCGCTGGCGCTGTTGAAAGAACATGTGAAGAACGAGAACCTGCTGAAGCACTGCCTGGCTGCCGAGGCCGTTATGATGGCTCTCGCAGAGCGGCTTGGGGAAGACAAGGACAAGTGGGGACTCGCGGGCTTACTCCATGATCTGGACGTGGAGATGGTAAACTCCGATCTTTCAAGGCATACCCGCGAAACCGAAAGAATCCTTCGAGCAAAGGGCGTGGCGGAAGATATTGTCCTCGCCATTAAGATGCACAACGAGAGAGCCCATGGTATAAAGCGCTCCGAAAAATTCCACCATGCCCTCGCCGCAGGGGAGACCATCACCGGCCTCATCATAGCCACGACCCTTGTCTACCCGGATAAGAAGATAAAAAGTGTCAAAGCGAAGTCCATCAAAAAGAGGATGAAGGAAAAAGCCTTTGCAGCCGGGGTCGACCGCGACATCATCATGGAGTGCGAGGCTCTGGGCTTGAGTCTCGACGAGTTTGCCGACCTCTGCCTCCGGGCCATGCAGGGGATTGCGGATGAACTCGGGTTGTGAGGGAGAAGGATGGTTGAGGGGATGGCCGGGTTTCAATCATGATGAGAGCGGAGGAGCTCCATGGCCGCCCGGCAGTAGGTCTCCACTCCCAGCAAAAGAACATCTTCATTGAAATCGAAGTTCGCGTTGTGGAGAGGGGCGCATCCCGGCCGTTCCACGCCCAGGAAAAAGAAGCATCCCTTAGCCCTTTGCAAAAAGAAGGACATGTCTTCGCCGCCCATGCTGGGTTCAGGCTCGACCACCCTGTCCCTGCCCGCCACTTCTTCAGCGCATCGACGGACCACTTCGGCGATCGACGGGTCGTTGATGGTGGGAGGATAGCCCCTGGAGTAGGTCAGCTCGAAGGTCGCCCCCATGGATTCACAAACGCCGTTGATAATCTTTCTGATTCGGCCCTCCCAGGAGTCCCAGATACCAAGGTCAAAGGTTCTTGTGGTCCCACTCATCACCGCTTCACCCGGGATAACATTGAAGGTCGTTCCGGCATGGAAGCTGCCGACCGTGACCACAGCGGGTTTGAGGGGATTCATCTGCCGGCTTACCACCCGCTGAAGAGCATTGACCACCTGGGTCCCCACCTCCAAGGCATCTACGCAGACGTGGGGCATTGCGCCATGTCCTCCCCTGCCAACGATTCGTATGTCGAAGCGGTCCATAGCGGCCAGGATAGGGCCTGACCTCACTCCGATCGTTCCTTCTGGGCGGTCAGGCCAGAGGTGACAGCCGAGCGCATAGTCCACCTTCGGGTTTTCCATGACCCCTGCCTCGATCATGGGTTTGGCGCCACCAGGGCCTTCCTCCGCAGGCTGGAAAATAAACTTGACGTTTCCCTGGAATTGATCTTTGAGCTTCTGGAGAATGCTTGCTGCACCCAGGACCATGGCCATATGGGCATCGTGGCCGCAGGCATGCATGGCGCCCGGGTGGATGGATGCAAAGGGAAGACCTGTTTGTTCCGTGATGGGAAGGGCATCCATATCGGCGCGAATCATCAGCGTCGGACCAGGCCTTCCTGTCTTCATCAAGCCCACAACGCCGTACCTGGCAATCCCCGTTTGAACCTCCAGTCCCTGCCGGGTCAAGTACTCTGCCACCTTGGCAGAAGTTTTCTCCTCTGTGTATGCAGGCTCGGGAATTTGATGGAGTTCACGACGAGTATGGATGATGAGATCTCTGTGCTGGTGAACCAGGGGTTTCAGTTGTTGCATGATCTGACCTCGGAAAGAAAATTGGTGGGGACCGATATCTGGTCCAGAGATATCTCACAGATGGGATCTTTTGATCAATGAAATCTTTTCCCTCTCCCCTCTGACTATGTCCCACATTTTTTACTGGACACAGGGGTACTAGAAACGCCTGAGGGGCCGCGGGGGTCTCTTTCAAAATAGAGAAACGAAGAAATCGCTGCCTCGTGACCAGCTTTAGGTGATGGTTGAGGCCCCACAGGAGGTGGGACAGGCGGGCGGAGGGCTTCCCGGGAATAGCCATCCAAGACCATGCATGGGAATCATTGATGAAAGCTCGCCGCCCGCCCGGGCCGTTTTTTGCCTCTGACCGCCGTGACAGGGAGCACCGAGGGATCTTTCTTGACATGAAGGCCGTGCAGGTTCAATCTTGACGGCTAAGCCAGTCTGAAATATAAGAAGACCCACCAGAGCCGAGGCAACTTTCACCTTTTCAGGTGAATCAGGAGGCAAAGATGGTTACGGCATTTGTCGGTGGTTTCATATTTATCGGTGACGGCAGGGTCCTGGAAAGAGGAGTGGTTATCGTTAATGGGGAGAGAATCGCCAAGGTGGGAAAGGAAAAGACGCCGATTCCCCGGGACGCGCAAAAGATACCCCTGGAGGGCCGGACCCTGTTCCCGGGCTTCATAGACACCCATGTTCACTTCTGTCTCGATGCCAGCCCAGACCCTGTTTCAAGCCTTGCCAGCGAACCGGTTCCCATAACGACGCTCAAAGCAGCCAGATTTGCCCGCGAGACCTTAAGGGCGGGTGTGACGACCGTTCGGGATATGGGGGGAAAGGACGGTATAGACCTCCATGTCAGGGATGCGATACACCGCGGCTTGATTCCGGGCCCCAGAATGCTCGTGAGCCGCAGCCTGATTTGCATGACCGGAGGACATGGTTGGCCGTTTGGCAGGCAAGCCGACGGCCCAGATGAGGTGAGGAAAGCAGCAAGAGAGCAGATCAGGGCGGGTGCAGACCTGGTCAAGCTTATGGCTACGGGCGGCGTGCTCACTCCTGGTGTTGAGCCCGGGGCGGCACAGTTCACAGAGGAGGAACTGAGGGCGGGAGTTGAGGAGGCACACAAAGCCGGGAGAAAGACGGCTACCCATGCGATGGGGACCGAGGGAATTCTAAACGCCCTTCGGGCCGGGATTGACAGCATCGAGCATGGGGTCTTCCTGGATGACGAAGCCGTATCCTTTCTAAAGAAGCTGAATGTTCCTTTGATCCCGACCCTTTCAGCTGCCTATCACATTGAGAGAAAAGCCGCTGAAGGAGACATACCCGCTTTCGCGGTGGAAAAGAACCAGAGGGTCAAGCCTCACCACCTGAAAAGCGTTCGCATGGCACGGGAGGCGCGAATTCTCGTTGCGATGGGGACTGATGCAGGAACTCCCTTCAACATGCACGGCCAGAATCTCAGGGAGGCTCAGCTTCTCGTTGAGATGGGCGGGTTTTCACCTTCGGATGCTCTTCAGGCGGGCACCGGACTGGCCGCTCAGGTTCTCGGCAGGGAAAAAGATCTTGGCACGGT
>JAHECH010000022.1 GCA_024641835.1 Deltaproteobacteria bacterium | reverse complement strand
AGGGATCTAGGAGCTAAGGCGACCCTGGATGCAACGGACTTTCTGAGATTCACCCTGAGCGGGTCTTACCATAAAGACGACTACGGCTTACCCGGTGCCCTCTCCTTAGAAGAAGTGAATGCAAACCGCCGATCTTCCCAGAGTCCCCTTGACAATGCTAAGACTGAGGACGGTTACGTCAAATTGGGTTTCGACCTTGATCTAGGCGACTACGGGAACATCGTCACTGATTTCTCATACAGAGATCGGGAGAGTGACACAAATTGGATAAGCCAAAGTTTTGTTCAGGAGAGTATGATACACACCTGGGCAATACTGCCTAGATATATTCTAAAGGCGGATATTTTTGAACATCGAAACACTCTCATCGGTGGCATCGATTTATATCGTTCCGATCAGGGAACCAAATCATTCTTCGGTGCTCCCCCATCCCCTTCCGGGCTCGCCGACATCCGTCGGCAGTCTTACGGCGTTTATCTTAGCGACGAGTATTCCATAGTGGAAAAATTAATTCTCTCTTTGGGTGGGAGACTTGAATATGTCGACTACGACCTTCACCAAAAAGATCTGACCGGTTTTTTGGCTCCTCTCGATGCCACTGTGAAAGAAAATGAGAATGCCTACACTGCTGGTCTTACCTGGCTCTATAGCGGTAAATCTTCTCTTTTCGCGAGGGCGAACCGAAGCTTTCGTTTCCCTCTGACCGATGAGTTGGTTGTTTTTGACTACGTCGCTGGAACGATCCGAGTCAATTCTGACCTGAAGCCCCAGACCGGGCAAGACTACGAGCTGGGGATCAGGCATTTTCTGACGTCCAAGCTCCAGGTTGACGTGACCCTGTACAGGGCAGATATCAATCATGAGATTTACTTTAACAGGTTGACCTTTGCCAACGAGAACTATGAGAAGACCCTTCACCAGGGCGTAGAGGTCGGTTCTAAAGCGGAGCTTTTTGACAGGCTCACCGTATTCGGTAATTATACCTACGACCAGGCAACTTTCGTTGGAGGACCCTTTGACGGCAAAACCATTCCAGCAGTGCCGAGAAACAAATTCAACCTCGGTTTCCGGGTCCATGATCTTATACCAGGATTCATTTTTTCTGCGGTCTATAATTACGTGGATTCAAGCTACCTCATCAGCGACCAGGCCAATACTTTCGACAAATTGGAGAGCTATTACACCATCGATCTCAGGCTCTCTTATGCATGGAAACAGGTCAACGCCTTTGTGGGTGTGAACAACGTGACGGATCAAAAGTACTCTGAGTACGGGGTTGTCGGGGGATTAACACCAGCTCCATTTTATTACCCTGCTCCTGAAATCAACTGGCTGGGAGGAATGGAGATCAGTTTCTGATGGTGCGGAACAAAGAAGATCAAGGTATTATCGAGCCAAGTCTCCGCAATTACTACTGGGAGCAACAAATTGTTTGCATGGCATAACTACGCGGGGCATGGGGCTTTTCTGAAGTGACTGGCGGGAGGCCGCTGTCCTTTTCGTGACTTATCCATGGGGGAAGCCGCAGCTCCACCACAGGCGGAGAATGCGGAGGGGGCAGAACTCCCCCATGGATAAGTCACTGAAAAGACCAGGCCGGGAGACTTGGAACGAAAGAAAGGCCCCATGCCCCGCAAAAATGTAAACAATATATTGCTCTCCTTAGTAAGAGAGGAACAGGATGATGGCTAATTTGACACTCATCACCGGCGGCGCTCGAAGCGGAAAGAGTTCCTTTGCCCTTGAGCTTGCCGAGAGAAAATACTCCCGAAGGGTTTTCATCGCAACGGCAGTCCCTCTTGATGAAGAAATGAAAAAGCGCATTTTGCAGCATCAAAAGAAGCGACGGGCGCTTTTTCACACCGTCGAAGAACCCGTTCATCTCGAAAGAGCTGTTGCCGCTCTGCCCTTGGATACCGACGTTGCAGTCGTAGATTGCCTGACCGTGTGGCTCGGCAATCTTTATCATCATCTCCACGAGGATGAAGCGACGGTAAGGGCCAGGATCGAGGGATTCCTGAAGGCCCTGGATCAGGTCTCATGCGACTTGATTCTTGTGACGAACGAAGTAGGATGGGGCATTGTTCCTGAAAATCCTATGGCACGCGCATATCGAGATATTTTGGGGCTTCTAAACCGCCGGATTGCTGAAAAAGCGGATCATGTTTATCTGCTCTGCTGCGGCATTCCACTCATGCTGAAGGGAGATCCGACCTATGGATTATAAGAAATGGGCTGTTTCCGCTGTGAGAGATGCGTCTCTCGAAAGGGAAATCGTAAATCGTTTGAATAACCTTACCAAGCCTGTCGGCAGCTTGGGCCGCCTGGAGGAATTCGCCTTGCGTTACTGCCTTTGCCGAGGAAGGGTTGAGGCTGAAATCTCGCGAATGAAAGTGTTCACTTTTGCAGGGGATCATGGAATCACGGAAGAAAAAATCACCCCCTACCCGAGTGAGGTCACCTACCAGATGGTGTTGAACATGGTAAACGGCGGGGCAGCGATCAGTGTGATGTGCAAGAAGGCGGGGATCGACTGCGCTGTTGTCGATATGGGTGTGAAGGGGACGTTTCACGAGCAGCCGGGTCTCTTCATAAGGAAAATCGCTCCAGGGACCAAGAACTTCCTAAAAGAGCCGGCCATGACTGAAAAAGAATCTACGAAAGCTTTTCATGCCGGTTATGACCTTGCCACAGAATCTGAATGTGATCTCCTGGGTATTGGAGAAATGGGGATCGGCAACACTTCCTCCGCCTCGGCTCTTTACAGCCTCATCCTGGATGTGGACCCTGCAGAAACCGTGGGAATCGGAACAGGCTCCAAGGGTCTCTTGCTCGAAAAGAAAAAGCAAGTCATTCGAGATGCCGTGCAGTTTCACAAAAAAGCATGGAATGGATCTCCTTGGGATGCATTGCGAAGGGTTGGAGGATTTGAAATCGCTGGAATGGCAGGCATGATTTTTGGCGGCGCTCGCAGCGGCATCCCTGTGGTTGTGGATGGGTTTGTCGCCTCTGCTGCTGCGCTCGTTGCCATGCGCCTGGAACCGGAGATAAAAAGCTATCTTTTCTTTGCTCATGCTTCAGCAGAACAATACCACGAGGCATTTTTGAAAAGGGAGGGCATACGGCCTGTTCTTTCTCTTGACATGCGCCTCGGAGAGGGAACAGGGTCAGTGCTTGCGATGCAGATCATCGCTCAAGCCATGGAATGTTACAACCGAATGGCCACTTTTCAGTCAGCCGGAGTCTCTGACAAAAAAGAGTAAACCAGTCGCCCCCCTCTCATGATGGGAGAGGGCGCACGACGCCTGAAATCTTAAGACATGTTGCGCAGCATTCTAACAGCATTCCGAACGCTTACCATTCTTCCCATACCGGGTAAGGACGCGGAAAACCTATCCTTAACCCTTTGCTTCTTCCCGCTGGTGGGCGCTCTGCTTGGCGTCTTCGTTCTCATCCTCTATCAGGCTGCCGCAGCAGTAGGCTTCCAACACCCCCCCGTTCTCGCTATCTTATCTCTTGCCGCGATCACGTGGCTTACAGGGGGTCTGCACATCGATGGCATGGGGGACGTGGCAGACGCTTTTGGAGGTGGAAGAACAAAGGAGCGTGTTCTTCAAATACTGAAAGATCCCCGGATGGGATCGTTTGGCGTCTGTGCCATTGTCTTTGCCATATTGACCAAAGCGTGGTGCTGGCAATTCTATTTTGAAAAGGGAAACCCATGGATCGTGTTTTGGAGCCTTGTGTTTTCCCGTTCGATGCAAGGATTTCTCATTGCCTTCGTCCCCAACGCCCGCACCGACAGCATCGCCGCTCCTTTCGGCCTTCGAAGTAGGTTTGTCAGGTTCTCCCTCATCGTCTCGTATGTGATGGCGGGATTCGCTGCTTTCTGGCTATCGTCTGTCAACACGGCCATGGTTTCTGCCGGATTTTCCCTAGCGGCCACAGTCCTCTTCGGTCTTTACTGCCGGAGAAGAATCCAAGGCATTACGGGAGACTGCGTCGGAGCGACCAATGAAATCGCAGAGATCAGTGTACTGGTGGGAGGAATGATCTTTCAGATCTAGCATGCTGCTGAAAAACACCCATCTACGGCGTTGCCCTCATCCCGCGCCCTGTCAAATTCTCGTTTTGCGAGACGGCGAAGCCGATTTAACAGGGCGAGTCGTTGCGACGTACTTGCATGTACGCCTCACTCCTCGGGATTTCGGGCGCCTTGTATCTGGGCGTTTTTAAGCAGCCTGCGTGCAGGGGCTTTTCAGCAACCTGCTAGGGGCGAGTTGTTGAAGCCTGGAGTGTTGGACTGTTAGAGTCATGGGGAATAACAAGGTATATACCCTAGCCATCGCGATCATAATGGTAATCTCTCTCTGGGTGCCACCATCGCCCTGTGCGACCTTCAAGGACGCCCTTGGCCGAGAGATTTACCTCCAACACCCCCCTGATCGCATCATCCCCCTTGCCCCAAACCTCACAGAAATCCTTTACGCTTTAGGTCTTGGAGACCGCGTTGTGGGGGTCACAAACCACTGCAATTACCCCCCTGAGGCAAGTCTCAAACCCAAGGTGGGAAGCTACATCAACTTGAATGTTGAGGAGATCGTCAGCCTTTCACCGGATCTGGCCATCGGCACAGTGGACGGAAATGAACGTATCATCCTCGACTTGCTGGAGCAGGCAAAGATCAAGGTATTCTTTGTCAACCCCCGGAGTGTTCGGCAGGTCATAGACACCATTTTGACCTTGGGTCGCCTTTGCGGGGCGCAGGGGAATGCTCAAATCCTCGCAGGCGAGCTGACAAAACGCGTGGACCATGTGATCGAGAGAACGGGCTCAAGGGAAAAACCTCTCGTGTTTCTCCAGATCCAGATTCAGCCTATCATGACTGTGAACAAGAATACGGTTCACCATGATCTCATCCGGCTCGCGGGAGGCAGGAACATGGCGGCAGAAGAGCCGGTCACTTACCCTCGAATCAGCATGGAAGAGGTAATTCAGAGGAAACCCGAAGTGATCCTCATCTCTTCTATGGAGAAGGGAGGACGATTCGAAAAAGCAAGGCAAGACTGGCTTAAATGGCCATCGATTCCCGCTGTGCAAAACAAGAGGGTTTACCTGATCGACTCGGATCTCATCGATCGGCCTTCGCCCAGGCTGATCGACGGGCTGGAGATTATGGCACGCTATATCCACCCGGAAGCATTCGATTGAAGGGTCCAAGGTACATGCACCTTATATTTGAGCCATTTCCGGAGTGATTGAGGATCCCATGAAAATGAAACGCCCTTTGACTGCATCCAAAGTCATCTTTATTTCCCTCGCTTTCGGACTGTGCCTTCTTTTGGCCGTGGCCATTTCCTTACTTCTGGGAACAGCAGAAGTCTCATTCCAGAAGATGATGGCTCTTCTCTCCGGCTCTCTCGGGGCTGATGATCCGGCAAGATTGATCCTCCTAAGGATCAGGCTTCCCAGGATTATTCTTGCGGCGCTCGTCGGCTTCTCCCTCTCTTTGGGTGGCGTCATCTTTCAAGCCCTGCTGAGGAATCCCCTCGCAGATCCTTTCATTTTGGGGATTTCGAGTGGCGCCGCTCTTGGAGCAGTCCTCGGCATCTTCCTTGGCTTTACTTTCAGTCTCGGAGTCCCATTCATGTCTTTTGCGGGAGCGCTCTTGAGTCTTTATCTGGTGGTCCTCCTGGGAGCGAGGAAAATGGGTATGGAGTCCTCCACCATTCTGCTCACCGGGGTGATCTTTAATGCTTTTTTTACGGCCATCATCATGTTTTTCATATCCACAACAGCTGACAGCCGGCTCTACAGCATGCTCTACTGGCTCTATGGCGATCTTTCCCAAAGCCGATATGGACCCCTTCTGATCCTCGTCCCGGTCTTGCTTATGGCCTCACTCATTCTTTACAGCTTTGCCAAAGACCTGAACCTGATTACGGCAGGGGAAGAAACCGCTTTCCAACTCGGATCAGAGGTGGAAAGAACGAAGAAGCTCTGTCTCATTTTGGTTTCCCTGGTCATTGGCCTTGTTGTCTCTTTTTCCGGGCTGATAGGCTTTGTCGGTTTGATCGTACCCCATTTGGCAAGGATGGCGTTCGGCTCCGACCACCGTCTCCTGATCCCTGTCGCCTCCCTGGGCGGGGCCATTTTCCTCATCGCAGCAGATACGCTCGCTCGGACCCTCATATCGCCCAGCGAGCTTCCCGTAGGGGTGATCACTGCCTTTTTGGGCGCCCCTTTTTTTATTTACCTTCTTAAGAAAAAAGGTAGCCAATGGAGCCAGTCCTGACCCTGAAAAATGTGAGCTTCAATTATGGGGGAGCATGGGCACTGAGGGGGATTGACTTCCAGGTCCACAGCAGTGAAATTGTGGGCATCCTGGGTCCCAACGGGTCCGGCAAAACGACCCTGCTCAAGATCATGGACGGCATACTGATTCCCCAACAGGGAGAAGTTCTGGTGCGCGGGAAAAGCCTTCTGAGCCTGAGGAGGGCAGAGATCGCAAAAGAGATTGCCATGGTCTCCCAGGAAACCCATTTCCGGTTTGAATTCTCTGTGCTGGAAGTGGTCCTCATGGGGCGCTTCCCTCATTTGGGAAGGTTACAATTCGAGGGAGACCGGGATATGAAGGTTGCTTTGAACGCCCTTGAGGCAACTCATACTCGTGAACTGGCAGAGCGTTCCATCCACAGGATCTCCGGCGGAGAAAAGCAGAGAGTGCTGATCGCAAGAGCACTGGCTCAAGAGCCAAAGGTGATTCTCCTGGACGAACCCACTTCCTTCCTCGATCTCAAATACAAGAGGGAGATCTTCCAGTTGATCTCCTCCTTGAGCGTCGATAAGGGGCTCGCCGTGATCCTGGTAACCCATGACGTGGATTTGAGTGCCCAGTATTGTCACCGATTGGTTCTTCTGAAAAGCGGTGAGATTTTTCGAGCCGGGGATCCGGCCAGCGTGATCACCTCGGCCAACATTCAAGCTGTCTATGAGTGCCCGGTTGTGGTGGATAGCAACCCAGTCACAGGGAAACCGAGAGTGAATTTGGTCAAATGAGATGATTGAGGGATCCCGGAATACCCTGATTCCGGAATGGTTCGGATGGGAGGTTTCTATGGTTGAATACTTCATAAAAGGCGGGCCGGTCATGTACCCGCTTCTGGCCTGTTCCATATTGGCTCTCACCGTGGTCATCGAACGCACCATTTTCTGGGCAAGGGAGGATCTGCATCGAAATCAACCTCTCGTGGATGATGTGCTGGAGCTCTGCCGAAGAGCGGACTGGGAAGCGGTGAGGGAGAGGGTGAGAGGGTCTAAGGATTATGTGATCCGAATCCTGGTGAACGGCGTTCTGCACAGAGAATATTCCATGACCAAAGCCATGGAATCGGCCACGGCTGATGAGATCAAAAGAATGCGACGCTTTCTCGCCGTGCTCGACACCATGATCACCATCGCTCCTCTCCTTGGCATTCTGGGGACGGTGACGGGCATCATCACCGCTTTCGAGCACATCCGGGTAACTGGCATGGAACAGCCCCAGGAGGTCACAGCAGGAATTGCTCAAGCGCTAATCACCACCGCAGCAGGGCTTTTCATCGCGATTCCCTCCCTTATCCTTTACAACCACTTTAACGCCAGAGTAGAGAATGCTGCTCTGAACATAGAAAAATACACAACCAGCCTCGAAATAGTTTACGAGAAGCTCAGGCAGACGAACACGATAAAAGAAGGAGAAAGCTCATGAAAGTAGATCTTCGGAGAGCAAGAGGGGTGCGCGTCGAGATGATCCCCATCATGGACTGCATGTTCCTTCTCCTCGTGTTTTTTGTTTACGGGATACTTACCATGGCAGTTCACCGTGGAATTCCTGTCCTCCTTCCCACCTCATCTACGGCAAAAGTGGATAAGGAACTCATTCTTTCCATCAGTGTGGGGCCTGACGGCACCACATACCTGGACAGAGAAAAGATCTCGTCGGAAAATCTTGCTGAAGCCTTAAAGCAAAAGACCGCTCAAAACAAGGAAGCGGGAGTGTTGTTATTTGCAGACAAGAACCTCCCTTATCAGAAGCTTCTTCGAGTTTTAGACCAGATCAGGACAGCTGGCTTGAGCCGCATTTCCCTTCAGGCGGAGGCAGAACAGGCGCGATGAGAACACTCTTATTTTCTGCAGCGCTGGCTATCGTGTTTCATGCTCTCCTGTTCAGCCTGGGTGCGGACTCACAGCAGAAGAAGATCCTTAGCCCGCCGAACAAGGCGCCCCTCTCCATTTCCATCGCTTACGTCAAGCCTTCTGCGGACGAAGCACCCTTATCGGCAAAACCCCCGGAACCTGGAAGGCAGCCTGAAGCTCTCAGAAAGAAGCCTGAAAAGAACCTGGCCCCCGTAAAGCCAACGCTTCAAAAACCAGCGGTTAACAAGAAAGGCGAAACTCCGCCTCGACCCAAAGAGAAGGTCCACGAGAATGCCCGCCTCGAGGGGAATGCCCGCCTTGCGGGGAATGCCCGCCTTGCGGGTCTTCCCTCTATTGATCCTGTCCCGGGGATGACCGGCGCTGGTTCTCGGTCACGGGTAGGAGATGCAGGCGCACCATCAGAGCAAACCAGCGCGGGGCCCTTGACTACAGCCTCACTCCCTCCTGCCAAGGTTCGGGAGGCCATTCCCGTATATCGCAGCAATCCTCCCCCAGAATATCCAGCCGTGGCGAGAAGACGTGGGTATGAAGGAACCGTGGTTGTTGAAGTCCTGGTGAGCAAAGAAGGCAGAGTTCAAGATCTTCGCCTGCTTCAGGCAAGCGGATACGCTGTGTTGGACCGGGCTGCGGCGGCTGCGATCAAGAACTGGCTCTTTGAGCCTGCCAAAGCAGGAGACGAGAAAATCGAAATGTGGGTAAAGGTGCCGGTCCGGTTTCAGTTGAAGTGAAGAAGCCCGTGCTTCCGCACGGGGCTTCTTCTATAGAAAAAGCCATTCTCACCTGGGGACTATCCGACCAGAAGCCCCATGTCCCTTCATCCCCGCTCTTCCGAGCGGAGCATTCTGGCTTTTTCACATAACACTGCATTCACTTCTTCTTGAAGAGATGGCGAATACCTTTACCGCCCTTCATCTGCTTCAGGGAAGGGAGCAGCATGTCACAGTTGAGCCTCACCATGGCTGCCGAAGCGAACTGTCCCATGTGGGCGATGAAAAAGCCTGCATCGGTTTTCCGGATATAGATCCTGGTTTTCTCGAAAACAAGATCCGCCTCCCGGATATCCTTCAAATCTCGGATCACCTCAGGCAACGACCCATTCGAGTCGCGACCCTTTGAAGGGGGGGTATTGAATTCTTCGAAGATGACCTCGCCTTCCGGAGAGACCAGCAGCACCCCGTGAACATCTTCCATTTGCAATATATCTTCAAAAAGATCCTTCATATCTGCCTCAGGTTGTATCGGTCACGCGTCATGCTTATATATTCACATTGTTCGCTTGACTCCCGCACCGGGAGAGAAAGTCCCTACTGACCACCGAGAATGTTCATGATCCTGTCTCTCGGGCACCTCGGATTAACGCACATCACAACCATTCTTCCTCGGGGGACCAAAATGAAGTCATTAGAGTCACCCCTGTCGATATATCCAGCTCTCCATTCCCCGCCCATGAAAAATTCCCCTAGCCCCTTGATGGCTTTTGACAGCTCACCCCATGAATCATCGTAATAGATGTCCTCCACGCCGCTCCCCTCTCCGAGTTCTTTGTCGAGAGTAGCCATCAACGTCTCTATGGTCGATGATTCTTCCGTCGCCTGATCTTGGGCAGATAAGGACAGTTCTTCCGCCTCGATAACCGTATCTTGACCCTGCTCGCCCCGCTCATCCTTAAGCCTAGCCGCTTCCAGGAGAATAGCCTGAAGGTCTTTTCTGATTCTTTTCTCTTTCTGCTGACATGCGTTCTGAATACTGAGGCTTACGTCTTCCCATGAAAAAATCTCATACGCAGCCGCTTCACCCCTCAATTTATCGGTTTTCGCATCCAGAAGTTCACCGTCCCTGAAAAAAAGGATCCCTTGTTTTCCCATCGTCTTCTCAAACAGGCGGATGGTACATGTCTTTTCCTCCATCTCCATGAGTTGGAGGAAAAGGCCTGAGGAGATACTGTGCAAAGTGCCTCCATCAGCTTCCTTCCTCAAGGTCGTCACGATCTTCCGGGCCAGATCTTCTATCATGAAAGGTTTGCCGATGTAGCCAACCGCCCCACCTTCACGCGCCATTCTTTCCATTTCGGGAGTGCTGTAACCGGTGACAATGATCACGGGAATCTCCGGGTAGTTTTCCATGATCTGAGCCAGGAAGGAAAACCCGTCCATTTTAGGCATCTTCAGATCTGTAATGACAAGAGAGATGGTATTTTTCTTAATTTGATCCAAGCCGTCCTCGCCGTCCAAGGCTGTGAGAACGGTGAAGGTCTCGTCATATCTGCTCAGCCCCTCTTTGAGAGAAAGCAGCATTTGGAGATCATCGTCGACAATCAGCACTTTCTTGATCATTTATGCCCTCATGAGGTCTTATCGATGTCCACAATCTTCACGCCAGCCACATAATCCATAGGCTCATATTTCTTGATGTTCACAATCTTCTTGGCCAACTCATTGATTCTTTCAATTTGTTGATGAATTCTCACCATCTTCTCATAATTCGGATCTGTGGAATTCAAACTGGACAAAACTTCATTGATGGTATTCCCAATGATCGTCAGCGGCTGGTTCAGCCTGTGAGCCACACCTCCAGCCATCTCCATAACACCGAGGAACTTCTCCTTGGATAACTGCTCTTTCTGATATTTGACTCTTTCCGTTACATTCCGGGCCATGAGCATAATATAATCCGTGCCCTTCGCTTTTTTTTGCACAAAGGCGCGGAATTCCAGGTTCTGCTCGTCTCCATTCCTATCCATGATCGTGAGAATACCCTCTTCCCTTCCCGCCCTCAAAACAATGGATAGGAAAGTGTGGAACAGATCTCTGAACCTTGGCACAATGAACTCGGTGATTGGCTTCCCCAGCAA
Organism: Deltaproteobacteria bacterium; assembly: GCA_024641835.1. Lineage (GTDB taxonomy): Bacteria > Desulfobacterota > DSM-4660 > Desulfatiglandales > HGW-15 > JAHECH01. Next base: position 5,160 of record JAHECH010000022.1, on the reverse strand, counting down.
CTCTTCCTTCTTGAAATCAAGAAGATCTGCCCCCGCCCTATTAATGTCCAGGAGATCCCCTTCGGCATCAAGGAGAACGACGAAATCGCTCAAGGGGCTTTCTATCTTTAGGAGGCTCGGCCTCTCTCCTCCTGCTCCAATGTCTTTTGTGATGTCCCTCATGACACCATCCAGGTGCACGACGAGGCCGCTCTTTTCAAGGGTTGCCCGTGCGCTGACGCTGCACCAGATGGGACTGCTGTCCTTTTTCTTGAATGACAGAGGGAGATCAAGAACACGCCCGTTTCTGATCACGGCGTCTAGGAAAGAATCTCTCGCTTTGGTGCTTCCATAGAGATTGATGACGGGATAATCCGTCAGTTCCTTGAATGAGCTAAACCCAAGCATCTCTGCCAGGGCATTGTTACAAAACACAATTCTCCCTTCAAGTGTCTCACGGAACACACCGACGGGAATGGTATTGATGAACTCGAGATACCATCTGGCACTTTTCTCTGGAATCATCTCTGGGGCGAAAGGAGCCATGTTTGGTCGACCCTTCAGAAGGAGAATTAGGCTTCTCGTCTTCTAATGAGAAGGCATTCATAGCCTGCTGGACACAGGATTATCTTGACAAGCGATGCTAATGAGCGATGCCAAACTCCTTCAACTTTGCATCATATTCTTGGAACCATGCGGCACTCTTTGTTTGAAATTGTGTCGCTAGCCCGAGATTGTCCGCCATTCCTCTTACCGCGGTAATTATCCCTTTCATGAGGTCTTCATCGCTCGCCTTACCAGTGAAATTAATCTTCCGATTCGAGTATTCGAATTCCCCTCTGAAGGGATCGAGGAAATGATAGGTCTCAGCCAGCTCAAGAAAACGCTTTTTCAGAAGGGTGTTGAACTCGCCCCTGTCCGCCTTGCCTGGGCTGAGGATGGTCTCAAACAGACCCAGCAGTTCCTCCATAGCCGTGAGGACCTCTGTTGATGGCCCTTCCTCTCTCTTCTTCGTCTTGGCTCCCTTTTTTCCTTTTGCTATGGAGATCCTGCTGACATGAAATGTTCCTCCCGACTTCTTCGTTTTCTCCACGAGAAGATTGAGCTTTTCTTTGGAAACTTCCAGTTCTCCTTCGTCCCAGGAGTAGAAATTTCCTATGATCTGGCCGTGGTTGTAGAAAATCAGTGCGTTCTCCATGCCCATGCTAATTGAAGCCTCGATATATCCTGTGAGTTTTTCCGTGCCCATTTTTCTCATAAGCCCATCGAGGTCGGTGAACTCCGCACTCAGATCCTCGTAGATTCTTCTTGCAGCAGGAATACTGGACCAATAGTACACCCTCTCAGGCTCGATCTGATAAATGCTGATGACATAGTTGGTTTCACTGGAAGACGTCATGAGGAAGTTTATCGCTGCCCTCCCTGTCATCTTCTCTTCCTTATGCTCGCAAACGCCGTCAACGAATTCCTCATTATCGAACAAAATGACTCCTTCTGCCGAAGAAGACTTGAAGTGGATAGCCCCTGACCCAAGTTCACCCTGATAATGCTCCAGCAACCGGGGGACATTCAGATAGTAACTGTTCAGATTCTCTATCAGGGGCTTGTCTCTTGGAACGATAACCATGGCTCAACCTCTATACACATGATACAGGTATGGGTGCTCCCATAACGCGCCTCTTTCGATCCCGGAGAAATTTCTTTACCGCCGCCGACGTAGCCTCTCGATGGAAAGACGGATGCTTGCTTGCATACGGTTGATCGCTTCCGCGAGATCTCCAATCTCATCCTTTGATTTGAGGCTGATTTCCGCATCCATGTCACCCACGCTGATTCTTTCGGCCACATTCGTCAGCGATTTTATCTTGCTGGTGAGCCTCTGCCCATAGAGAATGACGATAACACCCACCAGAAAGAGCGTTGCAGCCACGATCATGAAAACCGTGTTCCTCGTGTCCACAGTCATCTGGTTGGCACGTGCCTCCATGTCTTTCACAGGCCTCGTGAATTCATCCAGGTATGTTGTGGCTGCCACGACGTACGGCGTTCCCTTCACCGGCGCACAAACCATGTACTTGTCCCTGAAAGATCCATCCTTCTCCTGCCAGGTGTAATATCCCCGGGACTCCTTGCCTTCCTTTGCATTGCTAAATACCTTCCAGAAACCTTCAAAGTTGCGGCCCATAGGCCCTTTCAAGGTGCTCATGTCGATTGCGATAATTTTGGGGTTTGTATGCGCCCAGGTCCGCCAGATCCCGTGTTCGTCCGGCACGGCATACAAGGCAGTGTATCCCGTAAGTCCCACCTTTTGCACTGCGATCTTCTGGAATTCCTGATCTGCGCCAAAATCCTGCCTTCTTAGATTGGGATGACCGAGAAGATAGAGGCGCGCCTGATCAGCGACGGATCGCGCTTTTTCAGCAATGATTTGCTCGCCCAATTGAGTCACCACCCTGCTGCTCTCTTTTGTGATGAGCGATGACAAATCTTGCAGGGCCCACAAATAAAAGTATCCTGCCGCAATCATGAGTGCAATGGGGATGAAAAAGAAAAGAAGAAAGATCTTGGGCCGCAGGCCGAGACCTTTTTTTGGAGCTCCGGCAACTTTAGCCCGTTTCTTCTCCGGAGCTTCCTCCTTCTGCTCCTCCTCCGGTGCCTGAGCAAGGTCTTCATGCACCCTCGCCCTCAGCGGAGCCTCCCTCGCTCTTAGCGGAGGCGATGGCGCAGGCGGTCTGTTTTCTTTTCTCGTGATGGTGATGATATGCCCGCAGGCTTTGCATTTTGCCCTCGCCTCCGGGCCTTTGATTCTTGCTGCGTCAATGTCATATTTTTTCCCGCACTCCTCACAAATGACAATCATGACACACTCCTTCCCTCATGCTTATTTTCAAAACGCCGGGCAAAGCCGGGCTCTTTCGTAGCATCTCCTCTTCAATTCCTTCTCGAACAGCTTCAATATCCTTTTTCTTTCATTTCGCTCACCATATTCTGCTTAAAAATGACCCTTTTGTCTTCTCGATGGATCTCTCTCGCAAGCATCTCTACCAGCTCTGCTGCCCTGTGTTGGGGAACCTTTGCCATGGAATAGCCCAGCTCATTGACCGTGTCTTCGATGATAACCTCTGCCAAAGGACCTATGGCGAGGGACAACTCCATCTTGAGATAGCCCAAGAAACCCTTGTCCACCATGGGAATGGCATCCTCTACAAGCTCTATGAGTTGGAGACGAAGAAGCTTGTTCACCGCTTCTCTTACTATGCTCATTTTGAATCCGGTATTTCTTGCCACCTTGGCCAGGTTTTTCTTCCCGTCCAGTTCCATGAAGGTCGTCAGCATCAGGTTGTCAAAAGAAACCTCCCCAGAGTCCGACTTGACAGTGCGCTTGAAAACCAATGCAGAGATGTCCCCTGATGTAATGTCCATTGTTCGCCTCCTATGCCTCCTCAGGCTTGTGAGAAATCATGGTACATGCTGTGGCTCCAAGCCTGGTACCTGAGAGCATTTCTCTGTTCAGAGGCTTTTTTCCATCGTTATTCCATCGCCTATGCATCTATTCCGATCCCCTCCATAACTTGATCTCTGCTCGAAGAGCCTTGAATTCAGCCCTGATGAGATCCTTGATCTCCTCGACAGCAACAGCAAAAGCCTCATGAGCAGGCATCTGGGCCAGATCGGGCCGCACCCATGCTTTCTCTGCTTCTTCAGCAGGAGTACCTTGGTCTAATGCCGGAAGGCTTACACCGACTACAGGTTTTTCGTCTTTTCTTTTTGCTCTGCGAAAGGCAATCTCCTCCTTCAGGTGCTTGAACTTCGACACTTCAGAAAGCAGTAAGTTTTCCTTTTCCTCCCGACTCATCGCTTCTGACATAACAACTTTTTCGAGGGCTTTGTAAACAGAATCCATGAGCCTTGCCGTGTTGGGGTGCGCATTCCCCTTGTTCAGCTTGAGGTATTTACCAATAGAGGTTAGGATCTGCAACAAGGTGAGAGAAATCTTGTCGTCACGAAAGACATCTTCCAGCCTCTTCAGCTCGGCCAGCAGGCTTGCCATAATGTCATCTGTAATCTCCCAGTCGATAGACAAGATGACGGCCTTCAAAGGTTTCAGGGGCGATAAGGAAAACTCACCGCTGCTCGGCTCTGGTTCCGGAGACCCCTTCTTCTCCTCAAAGAGGTGATCCAAACGGCTTTCCACTTCGGATTTCAAAGCTTCTTTCATCTCTTTCAATGCGCGACCTCCTATGCCACCAATTCTTTTTGCAGGGACTGTATGGTCATGAATATGATCTTTTTCATGGTCTGGACCACGTTTGGGCCTTGGAGCGCACTCGCCTCAAAGGCAGGCGCCTTCAGTTTTTCATTCAGATCGCTCTCAAGGGTTTCGATGGATAAGAGCGGGATTCCCTGCTCCGCCAAGTCTCTTTTATTGTATTGAAGCACCAAAGGAATTTCGAAAATATTCCTCTTGAAACTAGCCAGGTGCTCAGCGAGGTTCTTCAGTGAGAGCACATTCTCTTTTCTTCTGATCGCCAATGAATCGGCGACGAACACGAGCCCATCCACTCCCCTTAGAACGAGTCTTCTGGTGGCGTCGTACTTGACCTGCCCCGGAACGGTGTAAAGCTGAATTCTCACGTCAAATCCTGAAATCTGCCCCATTTCAATGGGCAAAAAGTCAAAAAAAAGGGTGCGATCTCCGTGGGTCTTAATGGTCACCATCTCGGTCTTCATCCTGTCGCGGAAGTTCCTGTAAATATACTCGAGGTTCGTCGTCTTCCCTCCTCGTCCCGGCCCATAGTAAACAATTTTCGTCTGAACCTCTTTTTTTTTCATGTTGATGATTGCCATGACAGATACCTCGGAGAAAGATCATGATGATGAACACCGATTCAGTGGTGATGCCTCCAATTTTGGATCATGTTTCCAGTACATTTACCAGCTTCTCGGTCGCCTCCGCCACCTTTAGCCTCAGAAATCCTAGGGAAATCTCCTTTCCGAAAATGGTGATTAAGAGAAAGTCACCCATGACCTTGCTGAAATGGATGTTCTCCTTCTGGCCTTTGTGAAAAAGCAACGAGAACTCATCCTCTCCAACAAGCTTGGCCATTGTGCTCACAGCCCCGAAATTGCCTGCAGCCAGGGCAGCCAGGGAATAGATATCGTGCTTCACATCCCCGGTGT
>JAHECH010000503.1 GCA_024641835.1 Deltaproteobacteria bacterium | reverse complement strand
ACGGTGAGGTATATTCCTCCGGCTTCGCCGGCAAAGAGGTGGTTCTGATAAACAAAACTGAGATGGTGCTGGGCATGGCCGGGCGTCTCGATGATCTCCAGGTCTCTGGTCTTCGCCTCCGTGTGCGGTACAAGCGATTCTTTTCCTACGGGACCTATGGGACCATACTGATCACAAAGGTCGCCGAGAGTCTTCTTACTGCCAGCCCAGAGCTTGGATGGGTCGACCAGATGATCGATGCCTTTGGCATGGCATATCGCCCTAGCCATGGGAAAATGCGTCAGAAAGTTGGCGAGACCCCCTGCATGGTCGATGTGAATATGGGTAAGGAGAACCCAGTCTACCCGGTCAATCTCCATGGTGGCCAGCGCGGCGATCAACTGGCCGGTAGAATTGGAGGGGCCCACATCGACCACGATATTCTGGTCACCCTTGATGACCCATGAGCCGATGAATCGGTTAAAGCCGGGTCTCTTCTGCCTCAATTCTATAAGAGAAGGGTTCATGGAAACTCCGACACCCCAATGTTTTGTTAGGTTATGCTCGCGTGGATTTATTCCCGCTTCTCCAAGGCATCATAAACGGTCCTGATGATCTGCCCGGAAATCTCTGCCATGGCTTCACTCATGGCCGCGGCAACTCCCATGGGGTTTTTCTGCCTGCAGGGCCTGGTGGAACGGAAAGTCTTCTGAAAAATGATTCTTTTACTGATATCCGGTTCATTGTCAACCATCAGGGTCGTGCTGAGCGCGAGGACCGCCTTCCAACCCTTGTCCGTATCCGATTCAAAAAACTCATCAACCGATCCTTCCAGGACATACTGAGCCTGCATCCTGCTGCCGTACGGGGAAACGGCCTCAAAAAGGCCGGATTCCCTCAAATCTCTGGCCAGAAAATAAGTCACCAGATCTCCAGGATTGGCCCGCCACTCTCGATACGTGTAAGCGTCTCGTTTAAATGACATGTCCCGATAAATGATTTGGGTTGAGTTGTACATTGGCGCAACGGTGAAGCGCTCCACCCGGATGGTTGCAGGTATCGGTTTGAGGTCTTCCACCTTGGGAGAAGCGTATTCCAGGGTATAGAAGTCAATCTTTTCGCTCGGCTGTCTCATGGTTGCACACGCCGCAATCGAGACGGCGAGAAGCATTGCGGGGATCAAGACTCTTCTGAAATGACACACGGAAGGCCTCCTTTATTCTCTTGGGCTCACCTCTGGTTCTACCTTGCGTCGAGGGGGCGGCTCCCCGAACAGAAGTTGTGATGGCTGCGCTGCAAGAACATCGGAAAGGCGGTTCAGATTCTCGCTCGTCCTCTCCATGTTCTGCGCAGTCGCTAGAAGGTGTTGTCTCAAGCTGAAGAGGGTAGTATCGGTATTATTGAGAAGCACAATCCCTTTTTCGAGAACGAGATTTGCGTTTTCCATGGCCTTTTTGAAGTCATCCAGGGCTGCGGTGATTTTATCTCTGCTCTCCACCGTAATTCCTTCCATTTGGGCAAGAAGCTTATCCGCCCTCTCAACCGTGGCATTTGCCTTGCCCAAGAGCTCATTGAGCGACTGAGCCGACTGGTCGGCCGAGGCCAGGATGCGATCCCATTTCTGGTTGTCCAGGATACGATTGAAATTATCCAGAGAGGATTCGGCTCTCTTGGAAAGACCTTTCACATTCAGATCAACGATGGCCATTTCAATCTTATCCAGATTCCCTTTGACCCGATCTGATATTCCTGCCATATCTAATGCTTTGATATTGTTTATGATTTCATCTACCCCTCGCAGGAACTCCGCTATTTCTGATGGCTTCGATGCCACGATAGGATATTCTGAAGGGAAAGTGAGCTTTGGTGAACGATCCGGCTCCCCGAGCTTTTTCTGATCCAGTTCGACAAACATGGCTCCCGTGATACCCACCACTTTGAGCTGAGCCACCATATCCGGACCTAGGGTCTGGCCGGATTCGATCTTGAGTACGACCTTGATGAGCTTTGAGTCAGGGGCGACGCTGATTTCAACAACTCGGCCAATAGGTACTCCCCTGTATTTGACAGGCGAGTCCTTATCGAGTCCCTGGACCGATTCATTGAAATAAGTGACGTAGTATCGTCCTTTTTCAAGGTATCGGGTTGTTCCGAGCCAGATGATGGCCACCAGGGCAAGACCGATACCGGCGGACAGGAATAGGCCGACAATCAACTTGGTTCTCTGTGAAGGCATGTCATCCGGTCCTTTCAGGTTTGGATTGTGCCCACCTCATGTTCGCGATTAAAAAACTGTCTGACAAAAGGATCAGGGCTGTGATCCCTGAGATACTTGGGGTCTCCCTCTGCGATGATGCCTCTCGTTCTTTTGTCCAGCATGATCACCCTGTGGGCAACGGTGAAGACACTCTCGAGTGCATGGGTCACAATCACCATCGTTGTTCCAAGGCTTTGGTTGAGCTGGATGATCAGGTTATCTATACCTGCGGATATGACAGGATCAAGACCTGAGGATGGCTCGTCAAAAAAAAGGATTTTTGGATTGAGAGCCATGGCTCTTGCTAGACCGCCTCTCTTTTTCATTCCCCCGCTCAGTTCGGAAGGCAGGTAGTTTTCGTATCCTTCCAGGCCCACAATATTCAATTTCATTTTCACAAGGATGCTCAGTGACTCCGAGGGGAGATCCGTGTACTCTGCGATGGGAAGCCCGACGTTTTCCGCAAGGGTCATGGAACCGAGAAGAGCGCCACCCTGGTAGAGCACGCCGATTTTTCTCAGGACCCTCAGCAATCTCACAGGGTTTCCTTCAGAAATATCCTCTCCATCGATGATGATCTGGCCTGAATAAGGCCGATAAAGCCCCACAAGGTGTTTGAGAAGAGTGCTTTTCCCACACCCGCTTCCTCCAAGGACAACAAAGATCTCTCCCTTATAGACATCGAAAGATATCCCTTCGAGGATGATGTCTTCGCCGTACCCGGCGACCAAGTCGCGCACCTGGATCATCGGTTCTGCGGCGGTATGCCTGGCGAGATCCATCTCTTTCTATCACCCCCAGTAGCGAAGAATCACGGAAAACATAGAGTCGGTCAGTATGATCAAGAAAAGACTGCTAACGACGGCAGAGGTGGTCGCCTCTCCCACGGAAGCGGCTCCACCTTTGACACGGAAACCCCTGAAGCATCCTATCCAGGCGATGAGAATTGCAAAGACAGCGCTTTTCCCGAATCCCCAGAACACATCGAAGAGGGTCAGAGTCCAGATGGTCTGGGAAATGTATCCGCTGACGGTGAGATTAAGCATGGTGACGCCCACCAGCAGTCCACCCAAAATCGCGAAGAGATCAGAGAAGAGGGTGAGGAAAGGAACGACAATGAGCGATGCCAGGAGCTTTGGGACTACCAGGAAGCGGGTGGGGTCAAATCCCATGGTGAAAAGGGCATCTACTTCTTCTGAAATCTTCATGGTCCCCAACTCGGCTGCAAAGGACGACCCTGATCGGCCTGCAACGATGATGGCCGTCATGATGGGGCCAAGCTCTCTCGTCATGGAAAGACTCACCAGGGAAGCGACGTAAATATTGGCGCCAAACTGCTGAAGCTGCACTGAAGACATGAACGCCATGATCAGGCCTAAAAGAAAACTGATGAGCCCCACAATGGGAAGGGCATCAACTCCTGTTCTCCGCATACATAGGAGCGTATCATCCAGCCGCAGCTTCCTGGGGTATGAGAAGACATAGGCCAACTGGAGGAAAACAGAGCCGGTGAAGGAGATGAGATACCTTGCCTCCATCCAGTGACGAAGAGCGTCATCCCCGAGGCGAAGGAAAACATTGGGGGTGCGTTTCTTGGGAATGACATATCGGCCTTCAAGGGACTCGAATCTAACAATGGAGAGCATTCGACTGACGTCAGCACTGGCGTTCATGAGATGAAAATCCGCATTCTTCTTGGCGGCCACCTGTTTGAGCTGAACCAGGACGAGAGCGCCAAAATCATCAAGATAGGTCACATTCTCAAGGTCGATGGTGAGGGATGGGAAGGAGCGGTCCTGGATAGCATGGACGGCAGCACGCAAGATGGAAGCTGAGTTCGTGGCATCCATGCTGCCCTTGAGGTCGAGGGTTACGCCTCCTGTGCTCGATTCCGAAACCTCATAGCTCCACGTTTCAAACGGAAGGGGGTCTGGGTTGGCCATACGTCATTTGCCCCCGATCCGGAAATTCCTCAGGTCATTCTCATCGACGCCATGGGAGCTCATGAGACATGCCATATCCAATTGGAAAAG
>JAHECH010000502.1 GCA_024641835.1 Deltaproteobacteria bacterium | reverse complement strand
CACCAACACGTACTATGAAACAGAAGATGAAATGAGAAGCTGCATTTTTAAACGCTCTCAGAGCTGGAAGCCGACAAAGATTCTTTCACTATGTCACGGTATTTAAGACGTTCACTATAGTTACAATATCTCCGGCCAATATGGCATTGATTTCAAATACATTATCTGGTTTATTGATAAGTAAGTTCTGATCTCACAAAAAAGGCCATAAATTCGCGCGTGGGATTGTCCCATTAGCTGCACAGTTCACAGCATGCTAGAGAGTTGCTTCGATAGGGCTTTCGGTCGGCACTACTAGGCTTTCAAATCCTAGGAAGGCCGATAGCCAACGAGGACATAGAATCATGGTTCACTCTAAAGCAATTTAAGTCTGTTATCAAAGAGCTATGCACAATTTCTGCAAAAGATTAGTGGGATCAGGCGGCCCCCTAAGGGGGGCCCTAGCTCGGGAAAGTCGCTTTTACTATTTCTTTACTTATTAAACGCCAATTCCCCTTGACGCTTCTCAAGGGCCTGTTGTTCCCGTATGTATTTTCTTATGGTCTCCTCATCCAATGCCACCGTGCTCATACAGTATCCCCGGCTCCAGAAATGCAGCCCCGTAACCTTCTTATTACCCAGAATCTGCCGGTGGATCCTTGCTGTACCCTTCGCTTTGATAAACCCTATCGCAAATGCAAAGCTATGCTTCGGGGGGATGCTTACGCTCATGTGGATATGGTCCGGCATCAGGTGCCCTTCCAGCAGATCTATCCCTCGTTGCCAGCACACTTCCCGGATCACCTCTCCCATGTGCTTCCTTAGCTTCCCGTACAGCTTCCTCTTTCGATATTTCGGTATGATGACAATATGGCGTTTACAATCCCATCGCACGTGGGATAAACTTTATTATTTATGTGTGGGTTCTTCCTCCCTGTCCTCTCAAGGGACTTTCATGGAGGAAGAGCCTATTTTATTTCTCCTCGGATCGGTAGAACCTATCCGTGTCCTCCACCAGACGTGGAGGGTTTAGTTACAACTAATTTTATGAGCTGGTTCTGCCCAAAAGCCGGACCGATCAAAAGATGGAGGTATAAAAATGTTACTTTTTGAACCGTGTAAAATTGGCCAACTGGAACTCAAAAATAGGATAATCATGGCTCCAATGGGCACCCATTATCCGAATAAAGATGGTACTGTATCTGAAAAGCTTATTTCTTATCATGCCAGAAGAGCCAAGGGTGGAGTGGCATTAAACGTTGTCGAATGTACATATGTCGATTCAACAAACGAAGGATTTTTCAATGAATTGGGAATATGGGATGATAGGCACATAGAGGGACTATCCTTGCTTACAAATCGAATTAAAGCCCACGGTGGTAAAGCAGCCATCCAGCTCTATCACCTCGGAAGACAGACGTCATCAAAGCACACAGGACTTCAACCGGTTGGACCCTCGCCTGTTCCATATTATCTTTTCGGGCGCTTTGTCGAAGTTCCACGGGAACTATCCGTTCAGGAAATCGATCGACTTATTGATCTGTTCGCCAAAGGTGCAGAGAGAGCTAAGAAGGCGGGGTTCGATGCAGTTGAATTTCATGGGGCTCATGGCTATTTGATCGGTGCGTTCTTATCACCGTTTTCCAATAAGCGAACAGATGATTATGGAGGGAGCATAGAGAAGAGAGCGAAGTTTGCAATTGAGATCATAAATGCCGCCAGAGATAAGGTTGGGAAAGATTTTCCTTTGATTTTTAGGTTATCTGGAAGTGAATTCATTGAAGGCGGGCTCACCTTGGATCAGACAAAAGAGATCGCGATGCTACTCGAAGAATCAGGGGTGGACGCGATAAGTGTGTCTGCCGGAAATCATAACTCCTTTCAATGGTTTATTCAGCCAGTGTTTATGCCCAAAGGATGCCTAGTACCCTTAGCTGAGGGGATTCGGAAGGTCGTTAAAATACCTGTGATTACCGCTGGAAGAATCCATGATTGTGAACTCGCGGAGAGTATCCTCAAGCAGGGGAAGGCAGATTTTATCGCCTTTGGCAGAGCATTACTCGCAGACCCGGATTTGCCCAATAAGGCTCGGGAGGGGAGATATGACGATATCAGACATTGCATATCCTGTAACTCCTGTATCGAGCGGCTGTTTAAGAACCTGGAGATAAGATGTACGGTGAATTATGAAACAGGAATAGAGGATGAAGTCGAGGGTATCCAGCCCATAAAGGCTCCTAAACGGGTTATGATTGTTGGAGGTGGTCCCGGAGGTATGGAAGCGGCAAGGGTGCTAAGCCTGAGAGGCCATAAAGTAGCTTTGTACGAAAAAGAAAAACGATTAGGAGGATTGTTTAATTTAGCTGTTGTTCCTCCAGGAAAAGAGGGTTTTAGAGATCTCATTGATGATCTATCAAGACAACTGAAAAGGAGTGGTGTGGCCATTTACCTTGAAAGAGAGGTCACTCCAAAGATAATAGAGCAAGAGAAACCAGAGGTAGTGATCCTTGCAACCGGTGCTGTACCTATTATACCGGAAATACCGGGTATTACTCTAAAAAGTGTCGTTTTAGCACGGGATATTTTGACAGAAAAAGAGAACACAGGTGATAGAGTCATTATAGTCGGAGGTGGTTTAGTAGGCTGCGATGCAGCGTATTTTTTAGCCACGAAAGGCAGAACTGTGACCATTGTTGACATGTTAGAAAAGGTCGGTGCTGACATTGGCCGTATAATGCGATGGTTCCTATTAGAAAGGTTAAGAGAGGAAAATGTGCAGATCTTGACGCAGACAAAATGTGAAGAGATCAACAATAAAGGCATCAAAATCAAAAAAGATAATAAAACCGAATTTCTTGAAGCGGACACAGTAGTCATTGCTGCGGGATATCAGCCGGACACAAAACTCTATGATGCAATTCAAGGGGAACAATTAGAGATTTTTGTAATAGGTGATGCAAAAGAAGCCAGGAACGCATTTGATGCAATCCACGAAGCTTCAACTATAGCTCATCAAATTTGAGGCCGATCATTGCAAAAAGCTTTCTGTACTAACGGTCTGTGATGGAATAAGTCCCAGAAAAGCACAATAGGAAAGAGATGGCAAAATGTACTAATCAGGATTAATCTACAAGGGAAAAGCTTTTTGCCACATTGATTAGTCCGGAATAGGTGGACGGAATCGGCCGGAATACGCATTGACGAAACCGACAGAAATTTTGACCTGAACTAGCCTTCAAAATACTAAAAGAGACATTTCCAAATACTTTCAGCACCTTCACGTAAAGACGGAAATCGTGATCGGATTCGTCGAGACTTGTATCGGGCCTACGATCTGCTCACTGCGTGGGGTTTCGACGGTCTGACTTCCAATGAAGTTAAAGCCAAGACCATTGCCCCCATCAAGATAAAGAATTATAAGGTTGACTCACCGTTCCTGGGATCTGGTCTGGTGTCTATCGTTTCACTGAGCAAATTGAGCCTTTAACCCAAACTGGATAAGGCTAAAGAATTTGGGGGTGAACAAATGGCGCTCATGAAAGATTGGTTTAGGAGGAACGCAAAAAGGTATCCAGACAAGACAGCGGTCGTTTTTGAGGATGTAAGATTGACATTTAAGCAAGTCAATGAAAGGGTAAATAGCGTAGCCAATGGGTTGTCAAAGATGGGAATAAAAAAGGGTACTCGGATTGCTCTATTATCAGAGAATTGCTATCAATGTCTTGAACTATGGGGCGTTGCTGCCAAAACCGGAGTAATACTTGTTCCGCTTAACTATCGACTAAATCCGAAAGAAATAGAATATCAAATTAGGAATGCTGGAGCTTCTACAATCTTCTTTCAAGAAAAGTACAATGATGTGATCAACTACTTTAAAACTCGACTAAAAAGTCTGAAAAATTACATTCCAATAGAAAACATGAAAGGGTGGAAATGCTATGAAGATTTGGTGTCGGAATTCTCCCCTGAGGAACCAGGGATCAAAATTGAGGAGGATACCTTATTGTTGTTACTTTATACAAGCGGTACAACAGGTTTGCCCAAAGGGGCAATGATTACAAACAAAAATGTTTTTGCGAATGCCAACAGCGTAGTTATTGGCTGGGGTATAAGGCACGATGACATAAACGTAATAACATTTCCGCTCTATTCTACCGGTGGCATAGTTATACCCGCTACAGCTTGCATTTATATGGGATGTACAAACGTTATTATGAGAAGATGGGATGCAAAAGATTTTCTTGAGAAGGTTCAAAAAGAAAAGGGCACCGTAACAGTATTGTCGCCTACT
>JAHECH010000501.1 GCA_024641835.1 Deltaproteobacteria bacterium | reverse complement strand
AGTCCAACGAGGGTGCCAAGGCGCACATTCGCTCCTGCGATTGGAGCAAGCAGCAGGGCGTTAACCGTGCAAAGCACTGCAGCCAGTGTAAAAGAGATCGCATTGATACGCCCCACATTGAGACCTACCACACCGCAAGCCTCCACGTCTTCAGCAGCAGCTTGCATGGATTTGCCTAGGATGGTTTTGCGCTGAAGAGCATCCGTAATAATCAAAGCCGCGGCTACAATAAGGATCGTGACGATATCCTGGCTTGTCACAGCGAGACTTCCGAGATTGAACAGCTTTGCCCTTCCAAAAACCTCCGGGAATCTAGCACCACCTGTTCCCCAGACTAACTGGGCGATGGTTACGATAAGAAGCCCAAAAGAAAGCGTGACAAGCAGTGCTGTAATGGGATCGAGACGCTGAAGCCGGCTCAGCGCTGCTGTCTTGATGATGAGGTTGATCAGGACAGCGATGGCGCACCCAATAATGAGCGCTGTAATCACAGGCATGCTCCAGAAGGCAATGGCTGAGTAAGTGACCATGGCGCCCACCATGATTACCTCGCCAAGCGCGAAATTGACTACCCGGGTTGTCGTGAAAATGATGCTGTACGCAAGAGCCAGAAGAGCGTAGATTCCTCCTGTCAAAAGCCCGGCGAACAAGGACTCAATCATGATGGTTCTCCACCCAAGGAAGTCTCTGGCCCTACCCCAGGAATAGGGCCAGAGTTGCCCTATTCGGCAAGTAGAATTTTGCCCTTCTCGAATTTGAACATACGCGGAGTGAGATGACTGAGGGCACAGTGTTTATCTTTGTTCAGGATGTAGGTTATACCACTGATCCCCTGAAATGGTCCAATGTTTTCCAGTCCTTCGCGTATTCTCTTTGGACCCTTGCCATATTTTTCAATCACCTTGGCCAGGAAGAGCATCGAATCATAGTATTGAAACCCATGAGGATGGGTGAGCAGAACATCGCTGTAACTCTGGCTGGCATACTTTTGTGACCATTTCTTGGCGAACTCTGCAAACTTGGCATCTTTTGTACCATAAGGGGTGTTTTGGGTCATGGCTATGTAAGCCCCATCGCCCATGTCCTGAGCTGTAGTACGGAATGCCAGCTCTGTCGCAGCCTCACACAGGAGCAAGGGCTGGGTCATCCCCAGTTTCTTCATGGCATTGTAGACGCGGGCAGCCGGTGCACCAAGGGTGCCAACCACGATCGCATCCACATTGGCATTCTTGACGCGGGACAGCGAAGCCGTATAGTCGATTTCCATCAGGGGAAACATCTCAGAGGCGGCAAATTGAACCTTGTTTGCTGCAGCAGCCATGGTCAGGTCTTCTTTCCACTCCAGGCCATACCCAATGTTGTCATGCATCAAGGCGATCCGCTGCCCTTTCAATTTATCTCGAGCCATTTTTACCATCGCATCAGCCTGCTGGCTCACGGTACCCGCCATTCTAAAAACCCAGGGGTTGCAGCATCCTTCTTTTTCGCCCACACATTGCCACTGACAGGTGATATCCGATTGTTGCGCTCCCAATATGGCAGGAATCTGGGCTTTGACGCACACAGGGTAGGTAGCCGTTGCAGACCCGGTGATGGTGGAAGGGAAATAGGCGACCACCTTTTCCTTGTAGATCAGTTCTTCTGCCTGCAAAGCCGCTTTCGTGGTATCCAGAGCATCATCCCGGACAAGGAGCACCACCTTCTCGCCATTGATGCCGCCTTTCGCATTAATCTCTTCAATCGCCAGTTCCATCCCATCCACGGCGTCCAGTCCCCATGCAGCGAAGGGGCCGGACATGACACCGCCGAGACCGATCTTAATTTCTGCATTGGCGATGCCACTCAGCAGAAAAAAGCTGCAGCACACCAGAAATACCGACACCTTGGATCTCACTTTCATGGACATAATGATACCTCCTTCCTATGCATCTTTAGAAAAAGAAATGAGCGGACATGATTTAACCTCAAACTAGAATCCAATTTCCGAACTTACATTAACATGCTGTCATTTTTCGAAAAATATCACCCCCTTTTCTTTCTGATCTCATGCTTGAAGTTGCCACAAGAACAAGGCCTTTACCAGGCCATCCAGCCGCCATCGACAGGCAGGATGACGCCATGAACGAAATCAGATGCGCGTGAAGCCAGAAAGAGGGCGGCTCCGGCGATATCCTCCGGCGCCCCCCACCGGCCTGCCGGCGTCCGGGCCGTGATGGACTTCGATCGCTCCGGGTTATTTTGAAGGGCAGTTGTCAGTTCAGTGACAAAAAAACTGGGTGCTATCGCATTGACGTTAACTCCTTGACTCGCCCAAGCATTGGCCAGCGCTTTTGTCAATCCTGCAACGCCATGTTTGGCAGCGGTGTAGGCTACAACGTTGATGCCTCCCTGAAAGGCGAGGACAGAGGTAATGTTGATGATTTTCCCTCTGCCCCTCTTGAGCATGATTTGCCCGCAACTCTGAGATAGGATGAAGGCGGCCGTCAGGTCGATCTCAATGGTCGCATCCCAGTCTTTTTCTGAATACTCTACTGCTGGAGCCCTTCGGATAATTCCGGAATTGTTGATCAGGATGCTTATATCACCCATCTCTTTTAAAATCGCCGGCGCAACATTCTTGGTCTGATTCCTGTCGCTTAGGTCCGCTGCATGGTGCAAATATTTCCTCCCGAGGGCCAGAACAGCTTCCTCAATATCTCTGTCAGGGTTCCGGCTAACAACGGCAATGTCAGCCCCTGCCTCAGCCAAGGCCTGCGCTATAGCTCTGCCTAATCCCTTGGTTCCTCCGGTCACCACTGCCACTTGGCCGTCGAGCCGGAATTTGTCCAGAATCATGTTACTGCCCTTTCTTCTTTATAGGAGCCTTCGCCCTTTCCTGTTTTTTTTCCTTCAAAAGCCCATACTTCTCTATATTCTCATTGGCAAACGCTTGAATCTCCCCGATCTCCTCCATCCCCTTCCCCTTCGCAAAAAGGTGTTTGAAGCGACCTTGGCTCCTGAGGTATTCTTCCACAGGGAGTCTCTTCTTGATTCTTCTCACACCCGTGATTTTGCCATTCTCCATTTCGACCAGTGGCACCAAGCCAGACTCCACACTCAATCTTCCCACCTCCAGCGTTCGATCCGAAGGAAATCCCCACACCGAAGGGCATGGTGTATCGATCTGGATATAGCGAGGGCTCCTGAATTTCATGGCCTTCTTCACTTTTTTCTGCAAGTCCTTGAGATAGGCTGCGGATGCGGTCGCCACATAGGGAATGTGGTGAGCTGCTACTATAGCCGGAAGGTCCTTCTTTAACTGGCCCTTTCCATGGGACGCCTTGCCTGCCGGTTCGGTGGTGGTGGAGGAGTAGAGGGGGCTTGCTCCACTGCGCTGTCCGCCCGTGTTCATATAAGCCCCATTGTCAACACAGATATAGAGCACGTCGTCCCCTCGTTCGAGCATACCGGAAAGAGAACCAAAGCCTATATCAAAGGTGCCTCCGTCTCCGCCGATAACCAAAACGCGAACATCATCCCTTTTTTGCGCCTTCAAGGCTGCAACCACGCCTGAAGCAATAGCAGGCGCGTTTTCGAAAAGATGATGAATCCAGGGGACCCCCCACGGAGAATAGCTATAGGGTGATGTGAACGTCTCAAGACAGCCTGTGGGTGAAACCACGATGACATCCTTACCTGTGGCCTTTAGAATGTGCCTGACACTCAAAGCCATGCCACAGCCGTGGCAGGCCCGATGTCCTGAGACAAAAAGATCTTCTTGGCTGGTTGCTTTTTCTTTAGCCATGATCAACTCCCTTAAGGCAAAATATTCGGATTCAATCCAACCCAATAGGATTCAGACAGAGGAGATCCCGATTGGAGGGCTTTTTCCGCCTCTGCCACCACTTCTTTGACCGTCCCGAAGTTCACCTCTCGACCTCCGAGCCCGGCAATGAAGTCAACGACAAGAGGCGCACCCGGCCTGCCGCAGAGCTTCGCTTTCAGGTCCATCCCCACAGCCCCCTCACTTCCCATGGAAAAATTCGCCTCCATCACTGCAACCACTCGGGTTCCTTTGATCGCATCCCAGATGTCCTCATGGGGAAAGGGTCTGTAGCAGCGGATCTTTACGAGACCTACTTTCTGGCCTTCCGAACGGAGATCATCCACCGCATCCTTGAGAGTGCCTGCCATGGACCCCATGGCGATGATGATCACTTCCGCGTCTTCGCACCGGTACCCCTCTATCAGACCGCCATGATTTCTGCCTGTGATCCGAGCAAGTTCATCAA
>JAHECH010000500.1 GCA_024641835.1 Deltaproteobacteria bacterium | reverse complement strand
TAGGTCCGATAGACGGGGAAGGAGGCCATGACCTCCACGAGAGCCCTTTTTAGGCCGTAGAGGGTGATATCGCTTCCATAGCGGTCTCTGCTTGAGATGTCCTTCAGCTGATGGGCAAGGTTGTCCACGTCTCCCGCCATGTGCTTTCCCAGGATCAGCCTCTTCTTCTCTGTGACAAGGTCATCAAACGTATCCTTGAAACCGGTGAACGAAGCGTACACCCTGTCAAAGGGCTTTTCGTTTTCACTCTTGCAAAAGAGACGGTTCAGATAGTTGAGGAAGTCGTAACCGGTCGTCCCCTGCACCGGCCATGAGAGGGGAAGCTCTTCGCCCGGAGCCAGGATTTTCTCAACGACCGTGTAGATATCTTTAGCCTCTTCTCTCACTCTCTCGAGGTAGGCTCTCGGATCGTGGAGGCCGTCAATGTGATCGATCCGGAGACCAGTGATCCGGCCGTCGCGAAGGAGCTTGAAAATCAAAGCGTGGGTATGGTCGAAGACTTCTCCCTCCTCCATCCGCAAAGAGATCAGGTCATTGACCGTGAAAAAACGCCGGTAGTTGATCTCCTCTGTCGCCACTTTCCAGAAGCTTAGCCTGAATAATTGCTCCGCCAGGAGATGGTCAAGGAGCCTCACTCTCTCTCCGTTGAACGCATCCAGATTCCCGTCGATGAATCGCCGAACCGCTTCATTCTGGATGTAAATCTCCCAGAGCATCCTCTTTACAAACATCACCTGATCGTATCCTTCCTCCCCGCCTTCCTGCGACGACAAGGTTTTCAAGACGTAAAGGATGCCGAGGAGCTTGACGAAATCCGGGTGATTTCCACCCAGCTTGTTTTTCAGCTCCTCCAACCGATGAGTGAGCAGATGGGTGTACGATTCTATTTTAAGGGGAAAAGAGACGTCATAGTAGACGACCTTGAAACCCTCCGCATCATAACGGATTCTGATCTCCCCCTCCTCTATCGCCTCACCGTGGAATCTTCCCAGAAAGGGTGCGAGAAGTCTGCCCTTCATACTCGTGTAGGGATGATCCCAGGCTATGTCGAAATACTCGAAGAAGGCCGATCTCGGACCGTTCTCCAGAATATCCATGAGCATCTGGTTTTCAGCATCAAAGGCCATGTGGTTGGGGACGATGTCCTGGAGCCATCCTAGGCCGTGGCCCTTGAGTTGGGCCGTAAGTTCTTCGAATTCGTCAAGGCTGCCTATTTCATGGTTGATCTGCCTGGGGTCCACGATGTCGTAGCCGTGCAGGCTTCCCTTTCTCGCCTTGAAAATAGGGGATGCGTACACATGAGAAATGCCCAGCTCTAGGAGATAGGATGTGATCTCTTTCACCTTCTGAAAGGGAAAGTTGCGGTTGAGCTGAAGACGATAGGTGGCTGAAGGGATATCCATGGCCTGTCTTTAGATCCTCTTCAAACTCTCACGTAGAGTTTTTCTCCCAGCGACGTAAACAGCCGCACCCATTCCCGCGCCGCTTCCTCCTTCTCAGCTTTTTTTTGAAACTCGGGATACGCCGTTTGAAGCACCGCATAGAACAGATTCTGGATCTTTCTCAAATTGACCTCAAAAGGGAGATCCCTCAAAAGGCTTGTCACGGTATCCAGGGCTTGGAGGAGGGAATAATCCTCTGGTTTTTCCCGGAACTCTTCTGCCATTGCTTCGAGCCTCTTTCTGACCGCCATCTCCACGGTCGCCGCATCCAGGGAGACCCCTTCGAGGTTCGCATTTCCAAGAAGGCTTGCGATGGAATCGAGGTTGAGCTCCTTATCCTCGAAAGCTTTGCGCAGGCTTGCACTTAAAACGTACTCTGCCGCCGTATGAAGAGCAGATGGAGGAGGCACGTATATCGCTTTCAAGAACCGGAGCAGGGGGGCGTTGTTTTCATAGACCTGCCGGTAGACGCCTTCCACGTCAGCCAAAGTCGCCTGGAGAATGATGCCCAGGATCTTCCGCTGCTCATCTCGAAAGAGCGTGCTGAGAGAATAGGTCGAGGCCCCCATGTGCTTCTCCAGAAGACGAAGGGCTCCTGGGAAATCAGCCCTTCCGAAGGTTTCGGAAATTTCACGGATGGCTGCTTCATGTGGTTCGTCTTCTGCGCATTCTCTCACGGATCCGCTCAGGTTGTGATCACCCCAGTGAAGGATGCCGAAGCACAGGCGCACCGATTCCGCGGTGATCTCCGAGGTCACTTTCACCCTTCCCAGGGCGAGCTTCACCTTTCCCGCTTCGGATTTTTGATAGACTTCCCTGTCCACACAAAAACAGTTGATACTTGCGTGTTCGGTGTAGTCCCCGAACAGGGAACTCATGGCATAGTGGGCGCCCACTTTTTCAAGGTCCACTGCAGCAGGCGTGACGAATTTTTCAAAGATACGTTTCCCATCTTTGTGTTCAGGGATGTTACTTTTCGCCTTCTCCAGAAGTTCCACGAAACGGGGCTTCAGCAGATCTCCATGGACTTCCTCCGCAAGCTGAAGCGCACGGCCCGCGTATTGCATGACCTGTACTGTCTCGATGCCTGAAATTTCATCGAAAAACCAGCCACAGCTTGTGTACATTAGCATCGCCTGCCGTTGGAGCTCCAAGAGCTTCAGGGCTGTGATGCTCTCTTCCGGGTTGAGAGCCCGGAGCGCATGGCGGTCAAAGAATCGTTTCGTATTTTCCGGCGACCGGTCGAGGACGAGCTGGATATACTCGTCCCGTGCTTTCCACGGTTCCTTGAAAAAGGAACGCGCCTTATCTGCGTAAGTAGTGGCCAGGGCATCCCTGAGCCAGTCCAAAGCTTCCCGGAGAGGCGCGCGCCATTTTTGATTCCACCCTGGGTGCTTTCCTGAGTTGCAGCCGCAGGCCTTTCGCCATCTTTCGACGCCATGAACGCAACTCCAGGATGAATTCTCGAATATTTCCACCTCGTGCGTTGGAGCATGCTTCTCCAGGTACGCACCATAGTTGGTCAGTTGGGCAAGGCCGTTGGATTCAATATAGTGCAGGGCGTAAGCGAGAGCCATGTCCCCGTGACGGTGATGATGGCCATAGCTCTCTCCATCCGTAGCGATGCTCAGGATCTGGGGCCAGTTTCGCTTCTCTGAAAAACCTCCCAGCAGCCTGCCGGCAAAGGATTCCCCGCTCTCGAGTAGCCCTTCAAAGGCAACCGAGCGAGCGATGGGGCCATCATAAAAGAAGAGAACGATCTTCCGGCCTGAGGCTAGATTCTGGACATAAGGCATGGTGGGGTCGATTCGTGCACCACTCACGTCCTGCCATTCCTTTTTCCCTATGGGCCGCACCCGTTTCGCCTGCCGGGGTGCCAGAATGGTAAAGAGGATTCCCTGTTCGGAAAGGATATCCAGCGACTCGAGGTCCACCGCCGTCTCGGGAAGCCACATCCCTTCCGGCTTTCGCTCAAAGCGATACTCGAAGTCTCGTATCCCCCAGAGGATCTGTGTCCTTTTGTCCCGCGGGCTGGCCAGAGGCAGAATCATGTGGTTATAGGCCTGCGCCAGGGCCGAACCATGTCCTCCGAAAATTTCCTGACTCTCCTTGTCCGCTTCCAGTATGTTTTGATATATATTCGGCGCGTACCGAACCATCCATGCCAAGAGGGTTGGGCCAAAATTGAAACTGATCTTTGTGTAGTTGTTCACAAGCTGGACAATGCGGTCCTCCCCGTCCAGAATCCGGGATGTGGCGTTCGGGGCATAGCATTCCGCTATAATTCGTTCATTCCAGTCGTGGTAAGGATGGGCTGAATCCTGAAGTTCAACAGCCTCAAGCCAAGGGTTTTCACGAGGGGGTTGGTAGAAGTGACCGTGAATGCAGATGTATCTCTCCATAGGATCAGATCTCCTCGGTCGTACTCAACAAGAGGAATGAAAACGGATGCATGTCCAGATGGATCTTTTTTCTAGATTCTATTTCATCAGGAATGCAACTCCCCGGACCGTCCCACCGCTCTTCGGCAGAATCGAGCCGCTTTTTCCACACCCCTTCCGGGAGAGAAAGAGAGACTTGTTTTCTTTCGCTACCAAAATGAAGGGCCAGAGTGAACGCTTCTGTTTCAAGCGGGCGCGATATCACCAAAAGCTTCTCTTCCTCGAACGTGTCGACCTGGAGGCTCTCTTTGCTTAACCAGGCAGCCGGGAGAACCTCTCTCCGAATACGAAGAAACGTCATGTAAAACTCATACAAGACCCTGCGCCGCCCGGTAAGGCGAAGGAATTGATTGAGCTTGGCTCTCAGGAAGGTCTTTTCATCCTGGGG
>JAHECH010000499.1 GCA_024641835.1 Deltaproteobacteria bacterium | reverse complement strand
ATCTCCCTATGTAGTCAACCACAAGATGCGGGGGTCGCGGAGTTCCGGGTCTTTCAGTTGGCTGGCAAACCTTTTCTTGCCAAATCCTGTCCCCAGGACGAATCCAACCCTTGCATCCTTCTGAAACGCTAACCGAAGGCTTTAAGGGTTCGCGATTGGCCAGCTCTTGATTCGTTCAGCACTCACGTTGCATGCCCTATCATTAATTTGATTTGAATGAGGCCGGCGTTCATAGATCGATGGCGCCTCCATGTTCTCAGTTATCCGTAGTTCCAGGTATCGCGGACTTCCGCAAGGGGGATCACCTGGATCTTTTCGGAGAGACGATAGGCCGCTTTCCCGGGATAGACGACCCACAGCCGCTCCAATTCAAGGTCTTCAACTGCCGTCTTCATGGATCGGGTCAATCGGGGGGCGTCTTCATACTTGAATTCCGCCCCCCAGTTTTGTCCACGCGCCTGCCAGAAAAGATCGAGTTCCGCGCCGGCGTGGGTGTTCCAGAAATAGAGATCCCCATCTTCCTTTCCCAGGGTTCGGCAGACGCAATCCAGGGCAAAACCTTCCCAGGAGGCGCCGAGCCGGGGCGAAGCGAATAGTTGCTCCGCGGTTTCAATGGACAGCAAGGCATGGAACAGCCCGGAGTCGCGCAGGTACAATTTCGGCCGCTTCACCAGACGTTTCCCGATGTTGACAAACCAGGGCTGGAGGATGCGGACCATGAACGTGCCTTCCAGAATATCGCAGTATTTCCGGACGGTCATGTCGGAGACGCCGAAGGAACGGCTCAGCTCCGCATAGTTCAGGATATGGCCGTGGTAATGGCTCAGCATGGTCCAGAAGCGGCGAAGCGTCCGGGCAGGGATTGTGATCCCTAACTGGGGGATATCCCGTTCCAGAAAGGTCGTCACGTATTGGTTCCGCCAGACCAGGCTCTCATTGTCCGACGCCGCTAGGAAGGATGGGGGTAATCCCCCGCGCCACCACAGGGTCTTGATGGCCCTGGGATCGATATCGGTGAGGCGGAACCCGCCCAATTGAATATAGGCGATCCTCCCGGCCAGGGATTCCGAGCTCTGGCGAATCAAATCCCGCGAGGCGCTTCCCAGGATGACGAACTTGCGACTTTTTCCTTGATCCACCAGATAGCGCAGGAGCGGAAAAAGATCGGGCAACCGCTGGATCTCGTCGATGACGATGAGTCCCGTCAGGTCTTCCAGTGCGAGCTGAGGCTGTTCCAGCCGGGCAAGATCCTGGGGATTTTCCAGATCGAAATAGGAATCGGCGGCGAGCGTTCGAGCCAGCGTCGTTTTTCCGCACTGCCGGGGGCCAAGAATCGCCGTCACGGGAAATACGGACATGAGTTTGGCTAATGTGGCCCGATCCGTTTTTCTGTCGATAAAGTTCACGGTCGCAGCCTAAACGATCTATCTTGAAAAATCAAGCTCTATATTTGATATTTCAATGAATGGGCACGATTTCCGGAAGGACTACGAGGTAAGCAACCACTTCGAGATCGTTCATACCGGCAAATTCTCCCATGCCCTCATAGGGACCGGGAGGGCGGGACTCTCTCAAGTTTCTAAGTTTCAGGGCGATCTTGCTATGTAGTCAAACACAAGATGCGGGGGTAGCGGAGTTGCGGTTCTCTCTGATGGCTGGCAAACCTTCACTTGCCAAATCCTGTCCCCAGGACGAAACCAACCCTTGCATCCTTCTGAAACGTTAACTGAAGGCTTTAGGATTTAGGGACGTGCTTGACCATGTTGACAAGCTGGAAAGCTTATGATGAGGAGATCAATCATAATCAGAAAATGGAAGGGAGGTTACCAGGGCATGGGAGTGCCGTCGTATTTGACGAACCGGCCTGTCTCCTCCAGCGTAAACCTCTCTGCGATACGGCGCATGCCTCGAACGCTCTCCTCCGGACTGATCCCGCCCCGGGGACCCATCCTCGTCCTCACTCCTCCTGGATGAAGGATGAGCACGCCGATTCCGCGAGGTTTCAGGACCGCGGCCAGTCCCTGCATGGCCGCATTGAGTGCTGCTTTACTCGACCGATAATAGTAGTCGCCGGGACTCTCGATGTCGGCGATGCTTCCCATGTGGCTGCTGACGGCGATGATGAGGCGTTTTTCGCTTCTGGCAAGGTTCTCCGTGAAGTACTCGGCTACCCGCATCGCTCCCATGGTGTTGACCTCCAAAGTCATCGCCCAGTCGTGATAGCAGAGAGATCCAAATTGTGCGGAATTCTTTTCGATATAGATCCCTGCATTGTTCAGGAGGATGTCGATCGGCTCTTCTTCCAATTCCCAGAACAGCGCGCGCAGGTCCTCCGGGACGGTGACATCCAAACGGTGAATGGTGAGCGTGGAATACTGCTCCGCCAGTTTGGTGAGTGCTGAGGCCTCTGCGGGGTGCCGGCACGTTGCAAAGACCCGCCAGCCTTCCATGGCATACTGCCGTGCCCATTCGAGCCCCAGTCCCCTGTTGGACCCTGTGATAAGAATACTGGACATCGTGGATCTCCTTCCCAAGAAACTGAGGCTTGGCGGTTTTCTCATCCTTGCGGCCCAGGACTTGGGTTCGCATCAGGCAAACCGCTCCAGGAGATGTCGAAAAGCGAGCGGATTGATTTCTTGTCTTGCGAGAACTCCTTGTCTTAGAGCCGGCTCCTCTTCATTCATTGAGGCACGCAGGGTTCTGTAGAAAATACCGATGGGGATCTTCTCTCCCCACTCCTGGGCCTTGACAAACGCCTTCGTCTTGTCCCCTGGATCGTAATCAGGGTCTTCATTGATTTTGTACACCCGACTCGAATACCACCTGAAAGTATTCACCTTGTTGAAGGTCACGCAGTTCTGCAGGATATCGATGAGAGCAAAACCTCTATGTCTGATTCCTTCTTTGATGAGCGACGCCAGGTGATCCCCCTCGCCTACGAATCCCCTCGCCACGAAGCTGCAATCGGAGGCAATGGCCAGGAGCAGGGGAATCATGGGAACTGTGCGCTTCCCCGAAGGTGTCGTCCTGGACACATATCCAATACCGCTGGTAGGCGATGTCTGGCCCTTGGTCAGTCCGTAGACCTGATTGTTGTGGACGAGGTAGGTGATGTCGATATTCCTGCGCATGGCGTGGATAAAGTGGTTGCCTCCTTCGCCATATCCGTCTCCATCGCCTCCCTCCGCCAACACAGTAAGCTCATGGTTGGCCAGCTTGACCCCCGTGGCCACGGGCAGGGTTCTGCCGTGAAGGCCGTTGAAAGCGTTGCACCGGAGATAGTGGGGTGTTTTCGGTGCCTGGCCTATTCCCGAGACGATGAGAAGGTTGGAAGGCTCTGTTTCCAGTTCGACCAGAGCCTTCTTCAAGGCCTTGAGGATAGAGAAGTTGCCGCATCCCGGACACCAGGCTATAGGATCGTCACTTTTGTAGTCATCCAAAGTAACCATATTTGTCTCCTTATTTCAGGCCGCATGGACACCAGGCATTTTCCCCGCACTACGTCAAACCACGAAAACACGACATAGGGGAAGCACGAAAAGATGAAAGACGAGAATGTCAGACCTAGGTCTCCTGGCATTTTTCGTGGTTTTGTTTCTTTCGTGCTTTCGTGATTGGTTTTTGATTTCGGTCCGTGCTGATCTGTTCGAATCTGTGTCCCACTGATGGATTTGCCTCGGAGCATAGCCCGCGCTACGATTCGGCATGAGTCCAACGGTCGCTTCATCCGCTCTGAACCTTTGCAACGATTTCCCGGGGGGGAAAAGGCCTCCCATCGAATTTGAGTATTTTTCGATGAATCGGTATTCCGGTTTGGAAGCGGAAATAGTCTGCGAACCGGCCGCTGTAGTTGTTTTCCACGGCAATGATTTTCGTTTGCCCGCTGATCCTATCTTCAAGGTGATCTCCAGGAAACGGGTAGATCTCACTGAAGTGGATCATCTGAGCTGAAATCCCGTCTCCTCTCAGAAGGTCCACCGCTTCTTTCAGGGCACCATGGGTTGAGCCCCACCCTACAAGGGCGATCTCGGATGGTTCCAGCGGATAAATCTCCGGACCGTCCATCTCCAGCCGCATTCCCTCGAGCTTTCGCATTCGCTTGGTCATCATCTGGTTTCGCATTGCCGCACTTTCCGTGATGTGACCTTCCTCCGTATGTTCGTCGCTGTCCGCGTAAACAACTGCTTTGGATTGGCCCGGTAAAATCCTTGGGGAAATGCCGGATTCATCCCATACATATCGCTGGTAGTCCGTGACGGAAGAAATCCGGTCATCCGGCAC
>JAHECH010000498.1 GCA_024641835.1 Deltaproteobacteria bacterium | reverse complement strand
TGAGCACCCACAATGGACGAAAAACAACCTGCAACTTACAACCGGCCACTGGCTCCGCAGGCTACACCAAGGATGAAAGTGATCTCAAAAACGGGTAGACATTTCAAGAGAGGGCGTCTATACTTCAAGAGTAAAACCTGCGGAGAGCCACCGTAGCTCAGTCGGCAGAGCACCTCACTCGTAATGAGGATGTCCGCGGTTCGATTCCGCGCGGTGGCTCCAATTGTCTCGAGTGGTCGTACAACATTCCTTTTTCTCCTCTCGGAAGAGGTCTTCATTCAGAATCCCTCCTCATTTCTTCTCGCCTGGGGATACAACGATAATCCAATGTGCCGAAATTATTAGGTCTTTACATCCGGTCTTTACATATGTTTCCATAAAGGCTATATGAGGTGGTGATTTTTGAAGCCATAAGGTTTCTCTCTCCTTCAAAAAAGGGGAGGGAGCGTTCCCAACCTGAACCGGTGTCTGCTGAGGTTAAAAAAGCATGAAGTTCATCAGGAGAGGTACAGACTTCTTTGAAATCTTCGACGGGATGGGAAAAAACCTCGTTCAAGCCTCCACAAAACTCGTCGCGTTTTTTGAGGACTTCAATAACATGGAGTCCAAGATCAAAGAGATTCAGGATCTGGAGCACGATAACGATCTTCTCACCCACGAAGTGATCCGCAAGCTCAATCAGACCTTTCTCACTCCCATAGACCGGGAGGACATTCACTCTCTCGCAAGCAGGATGGACGATATCCTGGATCTCATGTGGGGGGCGGCCCAGAGGGCACAGTTATTCAAACTCAAGGAATCAACTAAAGAGGCTGTAGCCCTGGCAAAGACACTCGCCGTCATGGTCGAGCTCGTTTACAGGACTTTCAGGTACCTGAGAGACAAAAAATACTCCTTCATTCAGGATTGTTGCGTCGAGATCCACGGGCTGGAGAACGAGGGTGATGAGATCTTCAGGTCAACTCTGGGCAGGATGTTTGACGAGGTGAAGGACCCCATTCTTATCATCAAGTGGAAAGAAATATACGAAAATCTCGAAAGTGCGACTGATCGCTGCGAGGATGTTGCGAATACCCTCGAGTCCATCGTTCTAAAATATGCATGAAATCATCCTGATTATCGTTCTTCTGGCGGTTCTCTTCGACGTTAGTAATGGGTGGAACGATTCGGCCAACGCCATAGCAACCGTGGTTTCCACGCGTGTCCTGTCTCCTCTGAAGGCGGTCGTCATGGCTGCCTGCATGAACATCGCTGGCGCCTTCTTTTCCACAGCCGTCGCAAAAACCATCGGTGAGGGCGTCGTCAGCCCTGGCTCAGTCACCCATACCGTGGTTATTGCGGCGCTCGTGACAGCATTCCTGTGGAATGCCGCCATGACCCGCTTCGGCATGCCCATCAGCTGCTCTCACGCCCTGATCGGCGCGCTCATGGGTTCCGGCTTCGCTTATGGAGGCTTGGAGATCCTGAATCTGGGTGGTCTCAAGACAATATTTCTTTCCCTCCTCATCTCGCCCGTCATCGGGTTAGCTCTCGGATATGTCGTGATGAGCCTTCTCCTGAAGTTTTTTGGGTCCTTCTCTCCCGGATCTCTCAACCGGACTTTCGGTAGATTTCAGTTGGTTTCATCCGCTTTTATGGCTTTCAGTCATGGCTCCAATGATGCTCAGAAGGCCATGGGCATCGTTACCCTTGCCTTGGTCAGCGACGGCTTGCTGAAATCACTTGAAGTCCCTTTCTGGGTCATCCTGATATGTGCTCTCGCCATGGGAACAGGGACAGCACTGGGAGGATGGCGTGTCATCAAGACGCTTGGGATAAACATGCTGAAGCTTGAGCCCATTCACGGGTTCGCCGCAGAAACGAGTGCTGCACTGACTATTTTGGTGTCAAGCCATTACGGTCTGCCGGTAAGCACAACCCACGTCATTACCAGCGCCATCCTGGGGGTGGGTTCTACCAAGAGATTCTCAGCGGTCCGGTGGGGGTTGGCGGGCAAGATCCTGATGGCGTGGGTTTTCACCCTGCCGATTTGCTTTGCCGCGGGATGGGTCATTGCACGCCTGCTTCTACGGATCTAGCGCAGGGTCCCGGAGTTCCATTATGAATAACACTGCGACCCCACCCCCTGTCGGGAGGTGGTCTTCCAGGCCGCAATCAAGAGGTTGTAGGGGAGGGGTTTTAACCCATCCCTTTGGACGGCACCATTCGCCTCATAGTCTCACCGGGCAGCCCCATAAGATTTAACTCTCCGACTAGCATGCTCCTCTGTGCCTGCCCGGCTATAAATATCGGGGCCGCGGGGGTCTCTTTCAAAATCAGGAAACGAAGAGAGCCCGGGAAAGGCTCCGCAAGAAGGGAGCAGCGAAGGCGGGCGGCGCGGTTACATCAGTCATACCCATATTCGGCCTTGCATGGCTATTCCCGGGAAGCCCTCCGCCCGCCTCACCCATGACCTGAAGCTGAGCACCGGGCAGCGTTGCCTTCGTTTCTCTATTTTGAAAGAGACCCCCGTGGCCCCTCGGAAAACCCCTGTAGCGATATTGCGGCTCTGAGAGACCGTCTCCCGACAGGGGGCAGGGTCGCGCAGCAACATCGCTTGCAGGAATACCCCCCTTTGAGAAGATGTAGCTTGGTAAGGCTATCCCTCGACTGTAGGAATACCCAGCTCTTTCACGTTGACAATGCTCGGAGCTGCCTTTGGGGGATTCTCCTCCAGGAAAACCGAAATATCCGGTCCTTTCCAGACTGGATGGCCCATCAGGATGGCGGCAACATTGCAGGCGGCCAGGGTGGCCATCCCTTGCCGCGTCCAGCGGGTTGCTGAAGCGATATGGGGGACAATCACCGCATTCTGGAGATCCGCCAGGCCGGGTTTCAAGGCAGGTTCATCTTCGAACACATCGAGTCCAACTCTGAAGCTCGGATGTTTCTGGCAGTGGTGGACAAGCGCTGTTTCATCGATGATGGGTCCACGGCTGGTGTTCACAAGGATTGCATTTTCTTTCATCAATGTAAGCCGCTCTCTATCGATCAGATGACGTGTGGTTTTATCAAAAGCCGTGTGAATGCTGACACAATCCGCTTCTCTCAGAAGCTCCTCGATTTTTTCAGCCCGTTTGCAAAAAATGGGGGATTCTCCCCGGGAGGTGAGGAACCCTGAGTATGCGGAGACAAAGTCCTCCATGGACTTGTTGGGATGGACGTCATAATAGAGGACATTCATTTTGTGACCTTCGACCATCATACGGGCATAGGCTGCACCGATCCGCCCGGCACCGAGAATGCCCAGTGTCTTTCGCCACAAAAGCTCGCCTAAGAAGAGGGAAGGAAGCCAGCCTTTGAATTCTCCCGCCCTCAAGAACCGTTCAGATTCTCCAACCCTTCGGGCAGCAGCAAAGGTGAGGGCCACCGCCATCTCCGCGGTCGCTTCCGTCAATACGCCCGGCGTGTTTCCAACCGGAATCCCATGTTTTGTCGCCGCTGCAACGTTCACATTGTTATACCCGACCGCGTAGTTGCTGTAGACCCTGCCTCCTGCACCTTTTAACGCGGAAAAGAGTTCGTCTCCCCAGGTCTCTGTTAACTGCCCGATAGCACCGTCACATTGGGTGCCGATAGCGGCCTTGATCTCATCCGCACTCAAGAACTCGGATGAGGTGCAGATTTCGACCTTGCATCCGGCACCACCCAAGATGATCAACCACCGTTCTCCAGGCAACTCTTTGGTGACGATGACCCGCTTGTTTCCTGAAGGATTAACCACTCTCCACATCTTGGCTCCCATGGCTAAAACCTCTGTTCCCCCTTTCTCCCATTGTGATGGCGAAAGCCATCGCCAAAATAAATGGGGAGTGCCTCCTCAGCAGCCTTCGAAGCATGCTGCGCAGATGGGCCCTACTTGTCAAGGAATTAAAGACACGGCCCTGATTCGTTATTAGTACCTCGAATGCCAATCCGCAGGTCTCGCAACCGTCGTTTCGAGCGTCATTCGAGGGACTCGATAAGTCCATGGCTGCTTAGCCGAAGAAGGATAAGAAGTGCTCTTTCATCCATGATACGTTAGTATCGTTCAAAAGTGTTTGCATGGGGACATTCACGGGAAGGTCGTGGAGCCTTTTCTTGCGTTCCGAGGCTCCCGGGCTGGTCTTTTCTACGACTTATCTGCGAGGGAAACTTGCCCCCTCCACCGTTCCCCTCGCTTGCGCTCGGGGCCGGGGCTTCCCCCACAGATAAGTCATGAAAAGACGGCGCCCTCCCGCCAGTCACTCCAGAAAAGGCCCCATG
>JAHECH010000497.1 GCA_024641835.1 Deltaproteobacteria bacterium | reverse complement strand
ATTGGTATCTGATATATCACATACAAGATACTACGCGTCAAGAAAAAATGTCTCTACCTGCTCCTTTTCTCTCATGTCTCTTAATCTTATGATTTCATTCGATATATCCTGGCAGAAAATGATCCGCAGGTAGAAATAGGGAGGGATGCTGGCTGTCTATTGAGGGAAACTTAGCTAGGGCGAATGAGGCTGTAAACCCGAACCTTTTCTCTCACATTTTTGAAATCCATTAAGCCTCTGTAAAAAACATCGATTTCATCCTTGATTCGTTCTGCTGTCTCAGGGCCGACAAGGATATCACCCCCGGCAGCCGTTGATGCAATCCGTGCTGCAAGGTTGGTCACCGGCCCGCTGGCGGTAAACGTCATTCGGGTGCCCGCAGCCCCAAGAAACTTCGTCATCCCAACCGAGGCTACCCCTGAATTGATCCCCATGTTCACCTGGATAGGCTCAAATCGTCCCTCCAGTTCCTTCCTGATCTCGGTCGCCCGCGCATGGATATTGAGGGCCGCCCTTGAGGCATTGAGAGCATTCTCCCGCTCCGTCCCTTGAAAGATAACCATGAGACCATCTCCGGCGGTCTCATTGATGTCTCCCTGATTCGCGTAAATGATGTCCAGAAAACTGGAGAAATACTTTTCAATGATGAAATTCACCTTCTCCTTTGTGAACGTCTCACTGATCTTCGTGTACCCCGCCACGTCCAAAAAAAGGATAGAGACATCCATGTCGCGCTTTTCGAGGGATGGCATCGCGGGATTCTTTTCAACGATCTTTTGCACAGTTTCAGGCACGAATGGTCGTAAGTGCACTAGAATCTGATCTAGATTCATCTTTTCCTGTTCTACCTTCCAGTGCTTTCGTGTGTTGACAATAGCGTTCTTCACGAGATCGGCAAGGTCTTTCAAGAGCGTGAGATCATGTTCATCGAAATGTCGTCCTTCTTTCGCAATGATATCCAGCACGGCAAGCGGCTGTTCTCCATCATAAATCGGCAAAGCGATTTCACAAATTGAATTGTCGGAGCCGGGTGCCTGCGATGACAGGGTCCCGGTTGGATCGGATGCACATTGAAAAGTCATCGGTTGGGCCAGGGCGCGTTTAATCGTCTCTCTGCCCCTTTTGCAGAGCTGGCAATTTATCCGGTCCTTGTAAACAGCACAATGGAGTGGACGGGTGTAACGGACAGCCTCCGGGTCGAACATCAATAGGCAGGCCTCCTTAGCGTGGGGAATGCTCACCTTAGTTTCATCGCGAATGATCTCAAGGACATCTCCAATATCCAGGGACGATGTGACTTTCTTGGCAACTCGAAAGATGTTTTCAAAACGCTTTTTGTACAACATATCTAGGCGACTCCTCGGGGGCTAGGATACGAATAGAGTGCCTAAAAAACCTTCAAAGTCAAGAAAATCCTATTCGCCGGCATTTCCTACTTCCATTCTTAAACCGCACCTCAGCCTACCCTCGAATGTCCCCCTCTTACATACATTCCTATGACCTTGCCCGGTTGAATCGGGATAAGATGGATCATATCATCCCTCCTAGCGGGCTACCAAAAAAGACCCTTCCGGGCACTGCCCTCATCCCTCATAGTTGCGAGTAAGGGAATATGTGCTCACTCCCGTGCACTAGCGCAGACCATAGATGGTCGGAAGCAGCCAGGAAAGTGTAACCCACATCATCAGGACCAGGGGCACCCCAACCCGGAGGAAGTCGTTGAAGGTGTATTCTCCAGCGTTCATGACGAGCAGATTGGTCTTGTAGGCCATGGGGGTGGCATAGCTCATGTTGGCCCCGAACAGCACGGCGAGGACGAATGGCTCTGGGGGATGCCCCATTTGGTTTGCGATGGAAACGGCAATCGGGGTTCCGATCACCGCCGCCGCGTTGTTGGATACGATGTTGGTGAGGACCCCCATCAAAAGCATTAACCCACTGATCACGAAGGTTGGCGACCTACCCCCCACCAAAGCCACAAGAAGCCGCGCGAGGTAATCTGCACCGCCGGTCTTCAGCAGCGCCACCCCGATGGCCAAGCTTGCGACCACAATAAGAATCACCTGCGCGCTCAGGGCTCTCGTAGCATCCCGCCAGCCCAGGCATCCTGTTAAAATCATCAACAGAACCCCGCATGGCGCACTGATAGCTATCGGTAGGATCCCCAAGGCGGCCGTCACGACAATACTCACCATGATGAGCAATGCCATGGGAGCCTTCCTGGTGAAGGGCAGATCCGCCGTGGCATCGAGAACGAGGACATCCTCCCCTCTTTTGAGACTGGAGATCTGCTCACGGGGCCCCTGAACCAGAAGGACGTCTCCAGCCATCAGCCTGATATCTCCGATTTCGTCGTGCACTGTCTTCAGGTGACGGCCCGCTCTGTGGAGGGCCAGGGTAATCAGCCCATAACGGTCCGCAAACCGCAATCCACTGAGGGTCGAGTTCTGAAGGGGAGACCCCTCTATGACGACCACCTCGGCGATCTGTTGATCCTTAGCCTTCAGGGGGTGTTCCTCATCAATGGGCTTTTCTTCCGAGTCCTCAGGATAGAGCGTCCCCTTGAGTACCTTTTCGAACTCCTTCAGGCGCTCGGGGGTGTCCCGAATGACCAGGTGATCGCCAGACTTCAGCACCACCTTGGGAAGCGGCACCATGAAGTTGCCAAGCCCGCGTTCCACGCTCACGACCTCCATGGCACCATCGGTCTTTTCCACCGTCTCAGCCAGCGTCTTGCCTTCAGCCGGGCTCCCTTCCAGAATGGCAAGGTGGGCAACGAAAACCCTCGGAGAGGCGTCCGAGAGAGGCAGTTCCCTCTTGGGAATGATCCGTGGCGCCAAGAGCCACAAATAGGCGATCCCGACGCTCGCGGAGATGACCACCGGTACGAGGAAATCGAACATCTCCAGTCTTCTTAAGCCCATGTCGGCAGCCACGGAGACCACGAGGAGGTTTGTGGAAGTGCCGATGGTGGTACTCGTCCCCCCCAGCAGGGTTGCGAACCCCATGGGCATCAGGACCGAGGATGCCGGTATACCGGTGCGGAGGGAAACACTGATCAATATTGGGAGCAGTAGGACAACGACAGGGACATTGTTGATGAAGGCGCTGATAAAGGCGCATACCAAGAGAGTCATAAGCAGGGAGATGCTCGGGTTAACCTTCCACAGTCGAGCCAGTGCTCGACCCACCGGCTCCAGCGCCCCTGTGCGCAGGAGGCCTTGTCCGGCAATCATCAGGGCACAAACCGCCACCAGCGCCTCGTGTCCGAAACCGTGAAAGAAGTCCACAGCGTGCAAGACGCTCCCATCGATCTGAAAGGGGAAAAGCTCAAAGCCCACTGTCAGGCTGATGAGGACCAGGAAGCTAGAGGACTCAAGGGGAATCCTTTCACGGGTGAACAGGACGAGTGCGAGGACCGTTAGGGCCAGCACTGCCAAAGCATGGACATTGGGGGGAGACGGAAAGCTCATCTCCTAGATCTCCATTTGTGGGTGCCATGAAGTCCGTCAATGCTGCGAGAAATATGTAGAGCAAACGCTTGTTTGTCAACAGGAAACGAAGGTGCAAGTACCGACGTTTCGCGAGCCTCCCAACCATATCGATGGCCTCCAGTGAAGGCGATCTGCCGTGATAGCTACTGAATCACGAATGCAGGCCTTCCAAATGATCCTTCAGGCAGCAGTGCTCCAAGATTCTTTATTGTACTTGTCATATGTACGCCCTCGAATGGCCCTTATTCGGTTTTGATCAGCATCAGAAGCCTATTGTGCGGGTAGCAAGTCGGTGCTTCGCGGACAATGCCGCATACAGGATGGGGATAAGGTGGGCTTTACTTTGAATCCATTTTCTCTATCTCATTAACAGCATCATAATAGTCGGGGTAGAAAGAGGACTCAAACTGGCACTCACCATGGGCATTCAGCTCTTTCGCAAGGACATCCAGGTAGTATTTCAATTGCTCGCCATAGGCATGATAGTCCATATCCGCCCATTTCTTTGCTATTTCCTTATTTTGAAGGTCGGTAGGCACAAACAAGTTGTCACAGCAATACTTCTTGACCAGCATGTTGTCTTGTGCATCCATCTGGTGAGTTTGCTCATGTATTTCCAGCCCATTGAGATACCACTCGCACAGCGGCCTGGGGGTGCAGTCTTTGCACGACTCGGGCAGAGTGATTTCTCCGTTGCAAAAGTTATAGCCTCCGCTTTCCTCCTTATATTTTTTCCTCCAGTCCTTATCCGGGTATATTCTGGTCATCTCGCGAATAACCAGTTCCATGAG
>JAHECH010000496.1 GCA_024641835.1 Deltaproteobacteria bacterium | reverse complement strand
AAAACCCACCGGGCCTACCTTCTCAAGGAAGCCTTTCGAAGGTTCTGGGATTATACCTATCCCGCATGGGCCGAAAAGTATCTCCGTCAATGGTTCTGGTGGGCCACCCATTCCCGGTGCTACCACCGAACAAGAATGGAGCCACCTGTAGTGTATTTGTGGACCCCCTCTGAAGTTGCATGTTTTGGGGTAAGAGGGGGGAGATATGACGGAAAGTGAACCCATCGTGGACACCCCCAGGGAACTGGCGTTTGATTGTTGAGGTAGGATTGGACTGGAGGCTATGGGGGATTGGCCATTTTGGCATGAGTGGTTTTTGATGAAGCGTTGAGCTTCTTTGATTCGTTCATTCTCCAACTGGGACCCTGGATGTTGATAATGATGGAGTGATGGACCATGCGGTCCACGATAGCGGTTGTAATGACTGGATCGCCGAGGTAATCGCCCAAAGCCTTAAAATCGATATTGGTGGTCAAAAGCGTGGAAGCTTTGCAGTAGCGCTGATCAATGACCTTGAAGAAGAGAGAAGCGTTTCTTGCTGATTCCTGCTCCAGGCGGTCAAAGCCTACCTCATCAATCAGGAGGATATCGGGGCGGGTATAGAGTTTGAGTTTTTGCTCCAGGGAGCCGTCTGCCAAAGAGGCCATGAGATCCTTGAGCATATTGGCAGCGGTAGTATATCTGCACCGATAGAGCTTGCGGCATCCGATGAGGAGCAGAGCCTTGGCGATATGGCTTTTGCCGGTGCCTGAGCTACCGGCTAGGATGAGGCCCTGTTTGCGCTCTACAAAGGACAGGGTGGCCAGTTCCATGATCTGGTTTTGATCGATGCCCTTTTGGAAGGTGAAGTCAAAATCAGAGAGGAGCTTTCGCTCCGGGAGCCTGGAATCTTTGATTCTGCGTTCGATGCGTCTTTCTATCAAAGAGTCTGCTTCGATGGCCAAGAGGCGCTCAAGGATTTTGGATACGGGCAGGTTTTCTCTGGCGCCGTAGGAGAGCTCCTCATCGAGGGCTTTTTCCATCTTACGAAGCTTCAGTGTCCGGAGGTAGTCTCTGATCTGGCCCAGAGTCTGTTCCTGTGTGTTGTGAACCTTTACCATCCTGTTTCTCCTCATTAGAGAGTAATCTGCAATACTCATCAAGTGGACGTTGTTCGATGTGGGGCAGCGTTTTCTCAAGCTCTTTTCTGGCCTGTTCGTTTCGGGCAGATTCGAGGCTCCTAGGTATGGCTTTTGCCAGGAGGATGCGTTCAATGGCCTTGCAGTCAAAGGCCTGGTACCGAGCGGCATGGTGAAGGGCCATGTGGATGTCGTTGGCGTGGTAGGTTTCTTTGAGGTGAAGGATGAAGCGGGCATGGAAGCCGCAGTTTCGGGGGTAGGTCTGTTTGAGCCCTACCAGGAAGGCCTCTGCGCCATCCCCGAGGGCGAGGAAGGCGTCTCTTACAGGTTGGAGACCGTAGCGGATCTTCTTGGAGCCCCGGTGCTCTGGTTTTTCCACGGTTTTACCAGACCCCTGAGGGAATCGCTCATGGTGTGCTACCAACTCGATCTCGGGGCTATAGATCAACACTTCGTGCTCAGTGGCTTTCAGGGTGAGGATATCGGCCACGTACTCATAGGGAACGGAGTAGCGATTGGTCTCAAAGTCCAGGAACCCATCGATGCTGCAAACCCTCAAGGCCACCTCGGAGGAATCATAATCGTGAAGTGGCAGGGGCTGAAGGGCGCTTCTTTCCTGTTCCATAAAGAGCTCCAGAGGGGGGCGATGGGTCGTTTCATGGACATGCTGGTCGGATTTTTCCCGGAGCCACCATCGAGCGCTTGCCCTTAAATCATCGAGATCTTGAAAGTGACGCCCGTTGAGCAAGTTTTTTTCCACATACAGGAAGGGAGCCTCTATTTTCCCTTTACTTTGCGCTCGGCGCACGACAATGGGCTTGCACTGATAATGGGTCATGAAAGCGATGAATGCGGGGTTATAGACTGGGCGACCGGCTTCCCAGCGCAAAAGGACCGTTTTCTCTCCGTCGTAAAGACAGTGCTTCGGCACTCCCTCAAAATGACGGAAGGCGTCCTGATGTCGCCGGATCAGAGTGTAGAAGTTGCGGTTGATGGTAAAGTCAAGGTACTGCCTCCTGGAAAATCCCAGGATATAGGAAAAACAAAGCACCTCGGCCTTGCCGGTTCGGGTAAAGGGGATGGTGTAGGGACTCCAGTCCATCTGTCCCTGCTGCCCGGGATCTGTCTCAAATCGAATGACCGGATCGCGTTTGGGTTTGGGCCGCAGCTTTCTTAATCGGTCCCTGAGGATGCTGATCCCACCCTCATAGCCCATGATTTTAAGCTCCTCATAGAGGCGCTGGCCGGTAAGGGCGGGGAACTTCTCCAGCAACTCCTTCATTGCAGGAAGAAAAGGATCCAGCTTGCTCTGCCGGGGCGCTTGTCCGCCAGAAGTATGGCGGGCTTGCCTTAGGGTCAGGATGTTGTGGCCCTCGTTTCGTTCCAAGTGCTTTTTCTTCAAAATGCGCCGCAGGGTGTTGCGCCCCATGTGAAAGCGCCTCGAAAGGCTTCGAATGGAACATCCCTCGGCTCGCATGGTGATGATCAGATGCTCCAGTTCTTCGCGGTTCCTGACATACAGAGTCATCATCCACTCCCGATGAAGGCGTCTTTGTTTATCAGGCCGTCTATCAGCGCCTTGAAGTCCTTGAAGACGTTGTCGATCCTTTCAAGCGCACAGAGAATCGGTCGCCAGTCTTGCGTAGTAAACCCCATGAGCACTTCTTCATCGTATTGATCGGCTATGGATGAAAAACGCCGCTTCACATCCCTAAGCTTCTTCGTGAGATGACTGGCGGTTGGGGGTAATCCCTCACGAGCAGGCGGAGGCAGCGAAGTCCTCTCAGAGAGGATCTGTTCTGGGAAGTTCAAAATGTTCTGCCACTCCCACCTGGGCCGCTGCAGCAGCAAGGATACCAGGTGTGCACTTTCTCTGGAGCATAAGCGATACTTCAAAATGGTGCGAAGGGCGGCTTGTTGGTTGCCACGTGGCAACCGAGCCATCTCTCGGCCAATGCTCGTAGAGATGAGATCCAGCCGGATATGCTCCAGTGCTTCATCGCACAAGCGCTCAATCAGGGAAAGACGCCGACATACCCAACTCTTATGACGACCCAGCAAAAGGGCCACTTCCACCTGGCTGAGACCATCCTCGCGACAAAGGGAGTGCACCACCATCCCTTCTTCCAGATCCGAGATAGCCCCTTTCCTGCGGTTCAGAGCAATCATGGCCGCCTTCAAAGCATGAACGCTCAGGTCCACCACCCTCGCCCTCACACGCTCATAGCCCAGGTGCTTCAGGGCTCGGAACCGTTTGAATCCATCAACCAGCTCATAGCGTTCCCCAAAGGCAACCACCACCACCGGAAAGATCTGGCCAAACTGACGAAGGGAGGCAACCATCCCTGCATCCGCCTGCGGATGAACCAAGCGCAGCCTCCCGTAGCTCTGCCCGATCTGTGAAAGGGCAATCTCCAGAAAGGGTCCTTCCGATGATGCAATCATGGTCCCTCATAGCCCCCCTCCTACATCCATGTCCATCTGATCTTGAAAACCTTTTTGGAGTAGTCGGCCCATTTATCCTGTCCTGACAGCCACTTTCACCCTTATCAACTCTTGAAAACGCCTCACCAGTAGTTGAACCAAATACTCTATGATGACAAGGGGTTCGATCCCCATCACCTCTTGAACTTTCTCCTGGGGTAGTCCTGAAGGAGATCGACTCCTCATAGTACACACCCCAGTAGCACCCTTAGGCCGGCTGACACCGTCCAGCTTCTTCTGCAGATAGTTTGACCTGAAATACTCCGCGTTCTTCCTGTTCCACTCGGCGCACTTCTTTCGGTGCCACTCCTTTTTGCAGTGGGCGTTTCCACAGGTTCTCTGACGATCTCCAACTCGCGGATCTGGAACAAACCAACGGCGGCAAATACGGCAAGGACGTTTTCCCATCGCTTCCTCTCCGATCTCGGTAGGTTGAGAGAAAACGATTCTAAGGCATGTTCAGAACATGATGTGCTCAGAGAAAAAGACAGGCAAGCGGTGGGTCCAAAAACCGGTGGGCAAAATCAGTTCGACAACGATGAGGTGGGTCCGGTTTTCACCGGTGGGTGGGTCCATTCTTTATCGGTGGTGACAGTCAAAGCCAACCAGGGAGGCCGGAACGTAGGATAGCCCGAACAAAACCCGGAAGATCTCCACGACTTTTCTGTACGGGATGCAGACCTC
>JAHECH010000495.1 GCA_024641835.1 Deltaproteobacteria bacterium | reverse complement strand
GTATGAGAAGGGAATCCTGAGCACCAAGGAGACGGGAGGCTTAAAACTCAACTTCGGCAATGACGAAGCCATGCTCACGCTGCTCAGAATGATGGCATTCCGCCAAGGAATCGGAGACGTCCTCGCAGATGGCACCAAGGCAGCAGCGCAGAAGATCGGCAAAGGCTCTGAAAAATATGCCATGCATGTGAAGGGATTGGAACTCCCTGCCTACGATGTGCGGGGCGCCAAAGCACATGGACTCAACTATGCCACATCTTACACGGGCGCGGACCACAACCGGGGATATGCCTTCCAGGAGATCTTCGGCATTCCTATCCCTTACGAAGTGGACAGGTTTTCTGCCGAAGGGAAAGGCAAGCTGACCAAGTGGAATCAGGACGTTCGCTCGGCAACCTGTGACGCTCCTACCATGTGCGCTTTCCTTCTGGACATGGCTGTACCTGCCATAGCCACCCAGAATACCGCCAATTTGATGGAGGCGGTCACTGGGCTGAAGTACAAGCCTGAAGAGATACAGACCGTAGGTGAACGGATCAATAACCTGGCCAGAGCCTTCAACGTACGCGAAGGATTTACGCGCAGTGATGACACCTTGCCCGAAAGGCTGATGACAGAACCTCTGAAGCAAGGGGCCTCCAAAGGACAGTTCATCAGCAAAGACGAACTCAATAAGATGCTGGATGAATACTACACCGAACGGGGATGGGATATCAACACAGGCACCCCAACGCGAGAAAAGCTCAAGGATCTCCGTCTTGAGTATGTCGCCGATGCCCTGAGAACCTAATAAGACAAAACAGGAATCTCATGGGCGGGATGGTGGTCAGTTCACCAGAAACTCTCCAATCTCAGGAGGAAAACATGAAAACAAAAGCCGCGGTCGTTTTTGAGAGATCAGGAAAATTCACTATGGAACAAATCGAAATCAGCGAGCCCAACGACGAGGAAGTGCTGGTTCGCATCGTCGCCACCGGCATATGCCACACGGATCTGGCCGCCCGGGAGCAGTATTTGCCGATCCCACCCACGCGCGCGTTCCCTGCTGTCTTCGGACACGAAGGGGCCGGTGTGGTTGAAAAAGTGGGGGCCCGGGTGACCAAGGTAAAACCGGGCGATCATGTGGCATTGAGCTGGAATTCCTGCGGCGCCTGCCCGTCGTGCAAGTCGGGTAACGAGGCCTATTGCGACAATCTCTTCCTCTACAATTTCAACGGCGCCCGCCCGGATGGGACCACCACCTTGCGAAAGGGTGATCAAGTCATCTATGGGTCCTTTTTTTGCCAGTCTTCTCTCGCCGATTTCGCGCTGGCCAACGAAAGGAACATCGTCAAGGTGAGAAAAGACGTTCCCCTCGAAATCCTCGGCCCCCTGGGGTGCGGGGTCCGCACCGGTGCGGGTGCGGTAATGAATACCCTTCGTCCCAGGCCCGGGGCTTCTATCGCCATATTCGGCGCCGGCCCGGTGGGGATGAGCGCTGTCCTCGCTTCGGTCGTGTGCGGTTGCACTACCATTATCGCCGTGGATGTCATTCCAGAGCGCCTTGAGAAGGCAAAGGAATTCGGAGCTACCCACACTATCAATGGTGGTGAGGTGAATCCGGTTGAGGCGATCCGGGACATTACCGGTGGTGGAGCGGAGTACAGCCTGGAGTGTGTCGGGAATCCCAAGGTGCTTAGGCAGGCTGTGGACGTCTTGCCCCGCCGCGGGGTTTGCGGACTCCTCGGGGTTGTGCCGCCCGGCACAGAGGTTAGCCTGGATATGGACCTGATCATGAACGGCCGGACGGTTCGAGGGATCCTCGCAGGCGATTCCGTATCGGATCTGTTCATTCCGAGACTTCTTGATCTTTACAGCCAGGGGCGGTTCCCGTTCGACCGATTGATCACCTTCTACCCGTTCGAAGAAATAAATCGGGCGGTAGAAGATATGGAGCACGGGCGGGTGATCAAACCGGTTCTGCGAATGGTGCAGCAGAGTTCGTGATAGATGAAGCAAGCGTGCCGGGTCACGAGCAGCTACACTAATGAGTGGTGCTTTCTTGTGCGATGTCCGCTGAACGTGGAGTGAGATGGAGGGGTTAGGACCGATAGTTTCATCAAGAAAGGGGGTGAAACATAGAAGAGAAAAGGCGGTACGGAACGTACAAAAATAGTGTTTTCCTAAGCTGGTGGGAAGTGATGTGGGATTGTATCTTAAATGAGACTTAGGATCATTCTTGAAAGGGGGATAAAATGAAGAACAAAGTATTGATCGGGTTGTTTGTGTTTACGGTAGCTCTGGCGTTCTTTGTTGGTACTGCTGCGGCCAAAAACCCAGCACCCAAGGATAAGATCGTTATCGGCCAGGCTATCTCTCTCTCGGGCCCACAGGCGGGCGGTGTTGACATAGCAGGCGGTAAAATCTACGAGCTGTGGGTTGAGGAGGTCAATAAGAATGGCGGCATATATGTGAAGGAATATGGCAAAAAATTGCCTGTGGAGCTTAAAAGATATGACGATAAAACCGATATCGGCACGATGACGAACCTGCTGGAAAAACTAATTTTGGAGGACAAGGTTGACTTTGTCTTTCCCCCCTGGGGCACCGCCTGGCTTTTTGCTGCCGCTCCTATCGCGAACAAGTACGGGTATATTCTGATCGGCGGCCCCGGTGGCGCGTTGAAGCTCAAGGAACTCAACTTGCCCTACTTCTTCCAGGTTTTGAATTTCTCCGAAACTCAGGGTCCGGCCCTTGCCGACATTTTTAAGGAAGTGGGTGTGAAGTCGGTGGCCGTGGCCTACCGCGGAGACCTCCACGGCATAGAATATGGCGATGCCATGGCTCCGGATTTCAAGAAGAGGGGAATTGAAGTCAAAATGAAGAAGAGCTATCCTCCGGAGATTAAGGATTTATCGCCCATATTGAAGGAGGCCAAATCGCTCGATGTCGATGCGTTTGTCGCTGCGTGCTATCCTCCTGGGGGCTTTCTTTTTACTGGCCAGTCCATCGAGCTTGGCATTAACTTCAAAGCTTTTTTCCTCACGGTCTTGCCCTTTTCCCCCAACGCCTTTAGGGATAACTTCGGCGTAAACGTGGTGGAGGGTGTCATGGGCGGCGGTGCTTGGAATGCGAAAAGTTCTCCCGGAGCCAAGGAACTTGTTGACAAATTCAAAGCACGTTTTGGCGTAGAACCCGACTACTGGGGAGGCCTGTACTACTGGTCATCGCTCCAGGCTTTCCAGCAGGCTATCGAGAAAGCGGGAACCCTGAATCAGAAAAAGATCAGGGATATCATGGCCAAGGAAAAGTTCAACACGGCGTTGGGACCGTTCTGGTACGATAAGAATCGGTACTTTGTAAACCATCCCGGTGAGATAGGTCAGTGGCAAAAGGGCGTGTTCGAAGTCATCGACCCGGGGAAGAAACGGACCGCACAGCCTGAATACCCTAAGCCGCCATGGCCAAAAAAGTAGAGCTGAATTGAGCTAGATCGGCAAAAATGGGATGCAGGCTGTTTCAGAGGGTGCAAACATATTAAGGGTTCCATATTTGTCTTGACGCCGATAAGCCCCCTCACCCTAACCCTCTCCCCCAATCCTGGGGGAGAGGGCGGGGTGAGGGGGGAGCGAACCCTGAATACTATTTCGAAACTGTTAGTAGCAACCCTCGTAGGTGATTCTCCTCTCAAGAGGAGTAGTTCTGCGCCTTTTGAACAGCCTGCACCGTAATTGAGAATACCAGGAAGCCTTCATAATGATTGCAACAATAGTGGACGTAGCGATTGCCGGTCTGCTGATGGGTGGCATCTATTCCGTGATTGCCGTGGGGCTTAGCCTGCAGTATGGCGTTGCCCGGGTGCTGAACATAGCTCATGGCGAGTTTATCATGATAGGGGCTTTCATCACCTGGTGGTTGTACACCCTATTGGGGATTAACCCGCTCTTTTCTCTGGCCATTTGCGGTCCTGTTGTGTTCATCATCGGTTTTACACTCTATAGAACTCTGTTCACACGCGTCAGAACCTCCTCAGCATCACCCGCTGCCTTTGAGGGCAACTCCATGTTAGCCTGTTTTGGTCTCCTCTTCATCATTCAAAACGTAGCCATATTAATATGGGGTGCTGATATAAAGGGGTACTCTTATTTGGCTTTTCCGGTCAATTTTTTGGGAGCGAAGTTTGCCGCCAATCGCCTGGCAACACTTGGATTTGCATTGGTCATAGGTTTCGTTTTTTATTTCTTCTTAGCTCATACTCGTATGGGAAAAGCGATCAGGGCATCGGCCCAGGATTCAACAACCGCTGGACTCATGG
>JAHECH010000494.1 GCA_024641835.1 Deltaproteobacteria bacterium | reverse complement strand
CTCACGCCGAGTTACTAAATTCAATCAGGACCATCTTCGCCGCGATGTCAGAGAGCTTAAAGGGATCGCTGTTCTTCAAGCCCAGGTACTTCTGCACTTCCGGGGAGTCAGGGGTTCCCACCGTGAACTGGGGAAGTTGGGTTCCTGGAGGAAACTTATCTGCCTCAGCACCGTAAGCAGAATAGACCTGAAGGAGTAACACGAGACAGATTAAGGGTTGAACGGCCTTGATGATCGATTCTCTTTTCATGTCAGGCTCTCCTTTGGTAAGCGTTCTGGGGGTTCG
Organism: Deltaproteobacteria bacterium; assembly: GCA_024641835.1. Lineage (GTDB taxonomy): Bacteria > Desulfobacterota > DSM-4660 > Desulfatiglandales > HGW-15 > JAHECH01. The sequence goes on along the minus strand of JAHECH010000494.1, from coordinate 4,014 downwards.
GTCGCTCAGCGGCCAAAGACGATTCTTGGAAAAGGGGCTATAAATATCAAGTACCACAAAATAACCGAGCAAGGCAAGTTTTTTTATTGTGGCGGGAGGTAGCCTAGCGCCTTGTGGCAGTGACTGGAGCCTAGGCTACTATAAAATTGCGTAGTCTTTATACAGCGTCAAACCGGGCAGAGATTTTTCGCCGAAACTTGAAAATGGGGAGTTTGCATTTTTCTCTACGCGCCGCTATCCTGAAATGAAACATGGAGCGTTTCATGGTCAGAGAAAAGCACGACGGAAATCCTACGCGAAGACGATACGACAGGGTAGCTTTCTTGTATGATTTTATGGAGCTACCCATGGAACGGGCCCTCTTTGCCCCCTGGAGGGCTAAGCTACTTAATGGAATCGTTGGAACCCAGGCATTAGAAGCAGGAGTAGGAACCGGCAAGAACCTCCCCTACTATCCACGCCAAATGAAAATAACCGCGATAGATCTCAGCTTTCGTATGCTTAAGCGGGCACGCAGGAGAGCTTCAGGTCTTGGCTCGGATATAGACCTTCAGCAGATGGACGTCCAGCAACTTGCTTTCCCTGATCATGTGTTTGATACTGCTTTCGCCACATTTGTCTTCTGCTCAGTGCCTGATCCTGTCCAGGGCCTGCAGGAGATCAGAAGGGTTTGCAAGAAAGGGGGGAAACTCCTTCTTCTGGAGCACATGCGTCCGGGCAACTTGCTTCTGGGCCTCCTCTTTGACTTGCTAAATCCTTTTGTGGTGAGGATGACGGGCGCCAACATCAACAGGAGGACCAGAGATAACATACGTAAGGCTGGATGGCGAGTTTCCGTCGAAAAACGAATTTTCTCAGATATTGTGTGGTGGATCGAAGCGGAAGCGTAATTATATTTCTATTGGCCTGAGCAGCGCAATGTGACAAGGGCGATGGAGGATGAGCTAACAGGCCAACAGACAGGAGGTCCCGATGAAAAGAATACTTCTAACAGTCGCGATTGTTGTTCTGCTGGCTGCGACCAGTGCTCCTGCCGTTCTTTGCTGTTCATGACTATCAAATAATGTCCAGGGATATGTTCAAGGTAAGCCGGTAAATCTGTCAGGAAGCAGAAGCGGGCTCCTCATTTATCAAATGTTCAAACAGGGCGAAAGATTTCTTGCTATCCCATTCCCGGGGTCCCACGGCACTGCCGATAATCCTTCCCTCCCTATCTAGAATGAACGTGGTTGGGATTGTTCCCACTCCAAATAAGCTCTTTGCTTTTCCGTCTGAATCCAATAGGACCGTAAAGGACAATTTGAACTCCTTGAAAAAATTTTCCACGACAGACGCCTGCTCCTGTAAGGCTACAGCCAGCATGGCAAAATCCCTATTTTTTAACTCATCGTATAATTTCTCCATTAAAGGCATTTCGTCACGGCAGGCCTGGCACCAAGTGGTCCAGAAATTCAGGAACAAGATTTTGCCCTTGAAATCCGAAAGTTTGACTGTCCTGCTGTTCAAATCCTGAAGGCCTATATCAAAAGGACCGGCAGCTGGGACCACCTGGGTAATACCCATTTCCAGGAAAAATCGGTCAGTTTTATTGGTCTTGCCGCTTTCCTTTGTGAGCGCAGGACTTTCAGGCTTTTCATGTATATAAATTGCGATAGCGGCCGCGATGACGACCAGAAAGGAAATTGAAGCAATGTAATAGCGTTTTTTCATTCTTTTACAGCGCAAATTTGTTTAAGAACGGGACGTATCCTGGAATCAATATGAGCTTGTCGGTAAAGACCAATAACCCCAAGATGACCAAAATGATGCCGCTGATGATCTCTATAAGGCGAAGGTGCTTTTTTATCCTGTCAAAAACTCCGAGAAATCGATTCAGTGCAAAAGCCACGACGAGGAATGGGATTCCGAGGCCCATGGAATAAATCAGAAGAAGGAGAATCCCTTGATCCACCTTCCCCAAAGTTCCGGCGTAGGCCAAGATACTCCCCAATATTGGGCCCACGCAGGGGGTCCAACCGAATGCAAAAGCTGCTCCGACGAGGAGAGCTCCGAGGATTCCGAATTTTCTATCTCTCATGTGAAACCTTGCTTCTCTATAAAAAGCGAAAGAACGAATCAGGCCCATCTTAAAAATTCCAAAAAAAATGATTATTAAACCCGCTATCTTTGTCAATATGGCCTTCTTTGAGGCGAAAAACACGCCCATCCATGTCGCCGAGATACCAAGAAGAACAAAAATCATGGAAAATCCTATGATGAAAAAAATTGAATTCACAATGACAACGTTTTTTTCTCTAAGCCCTCCTATCTCCTCCACGGATACTCCGGATACGAACGAAATGTACCCTGGGACCAGGGGAAGAACACATGGCGATAAGAATGAAATTACCCCTGCGATAAATGCCATGATTAGAGAAACATCATGCATGATGTTGAGCTCACTCTACCGTTTTGTTAAAAAAGGGAGACCCGGTTGTGGGTTCAAGCCAGACACGCTGTCACTTACCTAGGACACTCGGGGTCCCGCGGATCACCTCTAAGATGCGGTTTTCCCTCGTCTTGAACGTTCCGCCCTACTTTTCTATCTTCCATTCAAAGATCCTTTGTGGGACATCTGACACATCCTTAATGACCAGCTTGATCGACTTGGGAATTCCCTCCAAGGCGGGGAACTCCAGAATCCCCCGTCGATGATGCCCGCCGGGTCCGGAACCCTCCCAGTTCACCGGCTTGTAATTATGACCCTGGTCGTCTACGAGCGTCGACACAGCAACCATGTCCTGAACAAGGTTGACGGAGTGGGTATTCATCCGCACCTCAAACTTAGCAGGTTGCCCGGGCGTAAGCTGAACCGGCTTCACGCTAAGGGTGACACTGTTTTCGCTGTTCGTTATTGAACTGTAAGCATTCGCATCCGATATCCAGCTAAACACGATGAACAAAAATACCAGACCGAGTGTCTGTACCAAACCAAAGTGTCTTAAAACTCTCATGGTCACACCTCCTTTATTGTCCCAGCTGTTGAGCTTTATAGGTACAGTGACGTGTAAAAGCCCTGAGCTGAATCATCCCGCTCCTGGACATCAGTCTGATCATAAGTCCGATTCCAAAAAGGTTTGAAAGTACCCCTGCGAGGAAGAAGTAAGTCTGATAACCGGCCAGACTCGCAGCTGCCGCCGAAAGAAAGGGCAACCCCAGGACAGGCAATATAATTACCAGGTAGTGAGCGCAGCAGGCTGCCATGGCGGTCGTCGATATACCTCCAGAAGCGGCCAGGCTGTACTTTGCCGCCTTCATGGACTCCCCTCTGTGCCACGCCCGGTAAAGAGAGAACAGCGTGGCCTGCACGCCCAGGCCTACAGCAAGCGATAGGATCCATATCCCGTATTCCACGAATTGGGATCGGGCGTAATACCAGTCCGAAGTCAGAGTAAGTAAGCCCAGGTAGAAGCCCACCACGCCCATGGCCGCAGCCACTCCGGTCAGATATGGACGCAGGCCCATGAAACGGTAGGACCGGATTCCGGTCTTTTCCAGATCTTCCCTCGGTTTCTCCACGAACTCCTCGGGATGCTTGGAGAATGCCTCCCTGCAGCCGACCGCACAGAAGTAATATGTCTTGCCTTTATAGTCGTACTTGGCCGCTGCCTTATTCTCAGCCACATTCATTTTGCAAACCGGATCAATAGCCATCTCTTTCTCACCTCCTTTGACCGAAACGCTCCACCATTGCGAAAAGTCAATGAGGCTGGGGGCCATTCATAGCCCCGCCCTTCTGCATAAGGACTAGAATCCAGCATCCCGGCCCTCTCATTATTTCGACTCTGGAACCAGAATAACTTCATCATCTGCCTGAACCATAATCTCCCATCTGACCGCCATAGCCCATCCCCCGGCTGCCATTTCCCATACCAGGTCCGTTAGAACTCCAACCATCTCCTTTATCTGATAGGTACCCGGGATTCATTTTGCCCGCCTCAAGTTCGAAGCTGCGCTGTTCTTGGTCAGCCTCAG
>JAHECH010000493.1 GCA_024641835.1 Deltaproteobacteria bacterium | reverse complement strand
AATTCAAGCCATGAAGGCTTTTGAGTACCTGTCAAAAGTCGACATGGCTTTTTTCTTTGTAAACAAGAACAACATGGGGGGAAGGAATATCGTCATGCAAAAAAGTCTCATCCTGTTTGCCGTTGTCTCTCTCTTGTTCTTTGGAATGAGTTCCATATGCGCATATGGAGAAGACTCAACCCAGTCCGACAATATGGACTTAAAGCGCGAGGTAGGCGATTTAATAAACAAGGTGGACGGCCTTGAAGAGAAAATTGGACAGAGTGAAACCAAAGAGAGCCAGTTCCTTCAATCGGCAATATCCGCACTTGAAATCACCGGAGGGATCAGCGCCGGCTTCTTTTATGCGTCTAACCCCGGCCAAGACGCATCAGACAATGAATTTCTGCTTTCCAACTTTCTTGTGGAACTTTCTCCAAAGGATAAAACTCTTCCTGTGGGCTTTGTCGCCGCTTTTGGCGAAACATCGACCCCGTCCCTCTTAGACACTTCGAAAAATAACAACAGGTTTGACATCGAATACGGATCCCTTATTTTAAGACCGATAACAGGAGTCAGTTTGGAGACCGGCCTGCTTCAACCGAACGCCGGTTACGAGAATAGTTATACCTACAACAATAAAAATATCACCCACGGCGTCATCGCCTCCCAGCAACCGTACAATGCCTACGGGGCAAGGATGGGTTATGATTTCAACGGCCTTCACTTATGCGCGGGGTATTACAAACAAAGGCTTAATGATCAGGAGTACGTTGTGAACGGATCATCCGCCCCTGACTCCTGGGAAATCGGATTGGGGGGCTCTGTCTTCGATTCTAAATTCAGCGTGTATCATTATCATCTCGAAGGGCTGAGAAATTTGACGGGAGCGGTTGTTGAGTACACCATGAAGAATATCTACGTTGCATTCAACCTGGATTACTGGATTTGGGACGGCAGTATGAAAAGCGCTCACGCTAGCGAATCCTCAATCGGCGGAGCGATCTATGTCTGCCCCAGCTTCGGTAAGTTTTCCATCCCGCTGAGGCTTGAATATATAGACCAGGGTGAAAGCGAAATTTACATCGAAAGCATAAATGCAAAACACGTATACACAGCGACCATAAGCCCTACTTACCATATTCTTGACAACGCGTACCTAAGGGCTGAATTGAGCTACGTCAAGGCTGACAGTGCCTTTGCCGATAAAAGCGGAAACCTTGAAAATCAGAGGATTTATCTGGCAGCTGAGATCGGGTACTTGTTTTAGATCATCTGCTTATTGAACCCTGCTAAACGCGCCAATGCTGACGCCGTCGTGTGTAGCATGTTCATGCTTTAGCCATGGCTGTGACGGTGCCGGTGATCGCCTTCGTGAACATGCTGGTGATAACGCGGGTCGATCAGATTGACCCGCAGCAAGAGCTCTTTGTCGGAGAGAATCTCCTGGGGTGATCCGTCGGCCACCAAGCGATGATGTTCATCGAAGACCAGCACGCGGTCAGCGATTTCTTCCACGATTTCAAGGTCGTGGGTGGCGGTAATGAGTGTTTTTCCCGTCCCGCCAAGCTGGATGAGGATATCGATCAGCCAGCGCTGGGTCCGGGGATCAAGGCCGGCGGTGGGTTCATCGAGCATCAAAACACCTGGGTTGATTGCCAGCACAGAGGCCAGAGCCACCTTTTTTTTCTCTCCACCGCTGAGCTTAAAGGGCGGCCGGTCTTGGATGCCCTTCAGGTCAAAAAGCTCCAGAATTTCGCTGACGCGTCGGCGCACTTGCGCTTCACTCAGATTCATATGCAGCGGGCCGAAGGCGATTTCCTCCCACACATTGGACGAGAAGAGCTGTGCTTCGGAATTTTGAAAAACGAATCCCACATTCCGCCGGAAAGCAAAATTGAAGCCGTCGGCGTTCAAGCTCTTTTCATTCAACACGCGCCCAAAGGCCTGCACGAGCCCCTTTTGGGGGAAAAAGAGACCATCCAGAACTTTTAATAATGTGGATTTCCCTGAACCGTTGGCACCTAAGAGGACGACTTTTTCCTTGTCATGAATCTTCAGATCGATCTCCTGCAAGCCTACCGCGCCGCCGGGATAGTGGTAGGTAACCTTTTCCAGCAGAAAAACGGTCTCCGCCGACGATTCATCCAAAAACACGATCACCTCCTACGAACAGCACGGCCACTGCCAGAACCAAAGCGGTCCAAAGCCAGTCACTGCGCTTCATCTGAAAATGCAAGAGCGTCTTCGGCTGCCCTGTGTAGCCGCGCGAAAGCATAGCGCTATGCACCTCTTCGCTTGTGGCGTGAGTCTTGCCCCATAGATTACCTATGGCGGAGGTAACGAACCAGCGCTGCTCATGGGAGCTCGACCGCCCAACCAGTCGGCTCCTCCAGGCCATGAACATCTCAGTGCTCGTCTGCAGCAGTAGAAAGATGTAGCGGTAAGTCATCTCCAAGACCGTGATGAACACGGAGGGTATCCGAAACACGCTAAGCGCCTTGAGCAGCGTACCCCATCGTGTGGTGAGGGTGAGCAATACCGCCAGCGAAACCGATGCTCCGACTCTCAGTACGAGCAGCACCGCTGCTGCAACTCCCTGCTTGGTTATGGCCACATCCTGTGGAATGGTCCACAAACCAAGCTGAAGCGGACGGCCCAGGCGAATCAACACCAGGAGTGGCGTACCCGGCCGCACGACATTAAATAGAGAGGGCAAAACCAGGATGCCTGTGAACAACGGAACCACAATCCATACTCTTTTCACGAAGATGTTGATCGGTACACGAGAGGTTCGAGCCAGCCAGAAGAGCCACAAGTTAAACAGGAACAAGGTAAAAATGTGATGGAAGAAGCCCGTTGCCCCGATCAAAATGAAGATCGTAACCAGTTTTGCCCGCGGGTCCAGCCCCTGCAAAAGACCTGTTTGGCTTGCCAAGGACTCGGAAAAGACCTCGTTCTTAAGAGCTTCCGCAATGTCATGCAAAGTCTTTTTCATGAAACCGCTTGCCCGACGACGCTTTGGGGGCGTTTTAAAGGCATCTCTAGAGTTTTGCGCTTCAAGCCATCGCGGGATGGACCGCTGTGCGTCTTCCATCTCAGCTCCCCTTCACCGGCTCTTCTTTTCTTCCTGTTTCAGCGGCCTGAAAGCGACTCAGTAAATAAGTCAAAGCAAATATGAGGCCTACAGCAATGAGCGCGCAAAGGATATAAATGCCTGCAGAGGACCAGAAGCCCTGGTCAAAACCGTGCAAGGAATAGTCCGGGAAGGGAGCATGCGACCAGCTTTCGGACAACCGTTCCAAGCCAGAAGGAATGAAGCCGACCAGTTTACTCAGCTCTTCCGTGCTCCACTCCCCCCAAGCCGTTCCCTTCGCCAGCAGCCCCAGAGGAGACAGGATGACCATGGCTCCCACGCCCCACCAGAGTTTGCGGTATCGGGCGGGAGCTGTTCCAGCAGGAATGGCGCGCATCTCCCGATTGTCCAACAGGTTGGCATCATAGGATTGCAGGTAACGCACGACCAGGGCGGTAACCACCGCTTCCAAACCGCCGGCGAGAGTAAGATGCGCAAACAGCATGGCTGGGACAGCGAAGTGGAGCGGGTAAGGGCAATAGAGGGGGGTACCGTTAGCTGTGTGGAATAAAACCGGCTGAAGTCCCAGTTCCACCCCTGCGGCCAGGGCAGCAGCGTTGATCCCCAGGTAGCCGCCTATCGCCGCCCCTCCCCAGCGGCGAGCCGATTTAAGTTCACTTTTCCCGGCAACCAGCCGGTACACTCCATAGGCGGAGAAGGGTATAAGAAACGCCATGTTGAAACAGTTGGCCGCGAAGGTCCAGATTCCTCCATCGCCGAACAGAAGCGCCTGGATAGCCAGGGCAATGGTGATGCAAATGGACGCTGCCCATGGCCCCAACACAACGGCCAACAGCGCGCCACCCACGGCATGGGCTGTGGTGCCGTCGGGAATGGGAACATTGTACATCATAATCGTGAAGGAAAAGGCCGAACCAATGGCCATTAGGGGAATGTACCTGGACTTGAGACAGGCCTTGACTTTCTTGACCGCCATGGCCCAAACGGGGACCATTGCTGCGCCGAAAGTCACACATGTAGCGGGGCTCAAATAACCATCAGGAATATGCATGTCGAGTCCTCCATGCGTTTGCGGTTAGGTGAGGGAAATCACGTCATTCCCTTGTTGATACAAGGTTGCACATCTTCATCGACAGTCCGGCGCAAGGAAAATCAAGCAAGAATATCCGGTCACTCCAAAAAAAAACCACAAAAATCCGTTGCTTCACTCCTTGGTGAAAGCAAAAG
>JAHECH010000492.1 GCA_024641835.1 Deltaproteobacteria bacterium | reverse complement strand
ATTTCTCTTTCGTTTCCAGCTTCTTTTCCTCGATGACGTTCTGGGCTCTTATGGTGGCCGCGATATAAACCCTTTTCTTATACTCTTCCCCGCACAGGCGCAGGGTCCTGATGAGCGCCAACTCTTCCTCGGTCATATAGGGGACCTCACTCTCTCGCACCATAAGCCCCCCAGACCTGTCCTCGTTTTGGTAGGGCTCCGCTTCACCGGTTAAGATAAAAGCCATTCTATATTGACATTAAATTCCTTTTTGAGACGGAGCAAAACCTCACCCTTAGGGGCATGATCTTTAGTTTCGTAGTTCTGGACTGTGGTCCTTCCGACCCCTATTTGGGTGCCAAATTCTTAGCGCCTAAGACTATCTCTTAGCTGTTCAATACGAGATTCGACGCCCAGTTATGCCCGTTTTCTGGTTCCCAATCAGTTCTCAATCTTGGGAAATAGATTGGTAAGCGGTGCAATTCCGGATATTAAATAACAATATCAAGTCATTAAGCACTAAATAGTTCCCGAACCAATAAATTGGCTCAGGAACCTCTTTTTTTCTTCATAGTGCCAGAAAAGTAGCTTATTCCGCTTACCATGATAATTTACCCTATATCAAAAAATCAATGCTCATTTCAAAAGGCGCAACAAAACGCGAACTCAACGCAGCCAGAAATGAAAAGGGAGTTAAACATAATGTCTAACTCCCTGAATTCACTGGAGGCGGCAACCGGATTCGAACCGGTGAATAACGGTTTTGCAGACCGCTGCCTTGCCACTTGGCTATGCCGCCCCAAAAACTCCAATCGAAACTGATGGAGCGGGAAACGGGACTCGAACCCGCGACAACCACGTTGGCAACGTGGGGCTCTACCAACTGAGCTATTCCCGCTCAACGGGCTTTATTTTATTGCTTCAGAACTCTTTGTCAATCCTTTTTCGCAAATCTTCCCGCTCCCAGCTTAGTGAGTCTCCTCCCGCTGGGGAAACGAATAGGTTCTACCGCGGGAGCTGGAGGCTTTAGTTACAACTAAGGGGGGCGTAACGATTACTTTCTGAGAGGAGGGGCTCGAAAACGACCCTTACCCTGGTTGTCGGACAGGCTCCACGGTCTCATTGAACTTATCATGTCTTTGCAGCAGAGAAGAAGGCCTTGTAAAACCCCCTGAAGTAATCCCAGCCTGACCACAGGGTTAGAACCAGCGCCAGCCATAGGAAGGCCATTCCAACGACATGAAAATCCACGCCGATGTATTCGTAATGGAGGCAAAGGAATATCGTTGCAGTACATTGAAAAACGGTCTTGTACTTACCCAAAGAACTTGCCTGAATGATAATGCCCTGGCTGGCCGCAACGCTCCTCAAGCCGGTCACAGCCATCTCCCGGGCGACGATGAGCATCACCATCCAAGCGGGTATCCTGCCCAGAGGTATGAGCATGATCATGGTGACACAGACGAGGATTTTGTCTGCAAGCGGGTCCAGGAACTTCCCAACAACCGTCACCGCACCGTATCTCCGGGCAAAATAGCCGTCCAGTATATCTGTAATAAAAGCCATTCCGAAGAAAAGGGCCGCGAAAAAGCTTCCCCATCTTCCCCGAAAACTCAAGCATATGATCACAAGCGGGATGCTTATGAGCCGTACCAGGGTCAGCGTATTGGGTAAATTCAGTATGATCTTGCTCTGAAGCTCTTCCTTCATATCTTTCAATACTTCCGCAACACCGGGTTTACGCCTCACCCTGAACTGCTTTTATTCATGAACTACCGCTTCCCCGAACTGTACTCTTTATAGTAGCGGAGCACCTTCTCGACGAACGATTTCGTTTCAGGAAAGGGAGGCAATCCATTGTGTTCATCAATGCGCTCAGGGCCCGCGTTGTAAGCGCCGAGAGCCAGGCGCAGGTCGTTCTTGAACCGTTCCAGCATGAGGCTCAGGTAACGGGTACCGCCGAAGATGAAAAACAACATTCCCCACGCCCAGAAACCAATAAACATCATCTGCCTGGGGCCCATCATTCTTAACTCCTCTTCTTCGAGTCCGCCAAGAACTTCTCCAAGCCGACTTCCGTGAGTGGATGGTTAATCAGTTGTTCCATCACCTTGTACGGCATGGTGGCGATATCGGCTCCCATCAGGGCAGCGTCGAGGAGGTGGATATTCGCTGTATCGATAAAAAACTTCATTCCCATGACCCCCAAAAGCAAGTGCCTAAAATGTCTAAAATAATAAAAGGCGAAAAAGATAAAATTCAGCCACGAAAGCACGAAAAAAGTGAGAAGTAGCCCTCTATGATCCTTTCTGCGATTCGAACTTCTTGGCACACTCCTCGCTGCAAAACGAATACGTCTCCCCACCGATGATTTTTCTCACCGCCTCCCTTTTCGGAATATAGGTCTTACAATAGGGGTCCTGAACCATTTCGTCAATGACCCCTCCGTCAGGCCCTCTGATGATCTTTTCTTTAGGCCAAACAACCGCTTTAACGACCCGAAATGCAGCGTAAGCAAGAATGAGAAAAATCAGAAACCGAATCATGGATCATTCCTCTATAGCGACGACCTCCTGGCCGTCTTCCGGCAGTCTCATGAGCAATTCGGTAATGGTCAACCCGAGGATCGGATGAATCAGGTTTGGCGCGAGCTGGGCCAATGGCACGAGGACGAAACGCCGGAGATGCATTAGGCGATGCGGCACCTTCAGGTCTTCAGTTTCGATCACATCTCCTCCGAATAGCAGGATATCCAGGTCAACCACCCGCGGCTCCCATCGCCCTGTGCGCACCCGCTCCCTGCGCACCCTCCCCATGCGCTCTTCAATGGATAGAAGGCTCTCCAGCAACTCTCGGGCAGGGATCCGTGTCAGAAGACAAGCAACCCCGTTTTGATACCATTCCTGCCCCTCGACGCCAACAGGCCTTGTCGAATACCACCCCGATATTTCCGGTACCTCACAACCCGGAATTTCCCTCATCATCTCTATCGCTCTGAGACAGTTCTGGTGTCGGTCCCCGAGATTTGATCCAATGCCTATGTAAGCTGTTTTCATGGTTCAGAGAGCGACTCTCTTGATTCTCCTGAGCGCTTCTTCAAGTCGCTCTTTCTTCTGTGTCAGGGCAATACGGAAGTACCCTTCACCGGGCTCTCCAAAACCATTGCCTGGTGTGACCACCACGCCCTGCTCCAGAAGCTTCGTGGCGAGCTGGGTTGATGTATAGCCTTTCGGAACCCTGATCCACAGGTAAAAGCTCGCTCTGGGTGTTTCCAACTCGAAGCCCGCTTCCCTCAACCCTTTCACCATGAGATCTCTTCGCTGCTGATAGACCTTGATCGTATCGTGCACTGAGGACTGGTCATGCCCGAGCGCCTTGATCCCCGCAACCTGGATGGCCTGAAAGACACCGGAGTCCACGTTGCTTTTGATCGCTCCAAGCCCGTCAATGGCTTCCTTATTGCCCACGGCGAACGCCACACGCCAACCTGTCATATTGTAAGTTTTGGAAAGGGAGTGGAATTCCAGGCCCACTTCTTTTGCTCCACGGGCCTGCAGAAAACTGGCCGGCTTAAAACCATCATAAGCCACCTCACTGTAGGCTGCGTCGTGGCAGACAAGAATGCCGTGCTTACGGGCAAAATCAATCACCATCTCAAAGAACGAGACATCTGCCACAGCGGCTGTCGGGTTATTGGGATAGTTGATGAACATGACTTTGGCGCGCTGCGCCACATTTTCCGGGACGGCCTTCAGATCGGGGAGGAAGCCGTTCTCTTTGTAGAGAGGCATGTAGTAGGGCTCCCCACCAGCGAAAAGGGTTGCCGTGTGATACACAGGATATCCCGGTGTTGGAACCAGCGCGATATCCCCAGGATTAATGAAGGCAAGGGGAAGGTGTGCGATCCCTTCCTTGCTCCCGATGAGAGCCAAAACTTCTTTTTCAGGCTCCAGTTCAACCCCAAATCTGGTCTTGTACCATTGGGCCACGGCCGCTCTGAACTCGTGCATCCCTGAATAGGATGGATACCTGTGGTTTGAAGGATCACTCGCCGCCTCCTGCATCGCCTCAATGATATGGGCGGGCGTGGGCAAATCCGGATCGCCGATCCCAAGGTCTATGATATCCGCCCCCTTAGCCCTCATTTCCGTTTTTTTTCTGTCGATCTCCTTGAAGAGATAAGGGGGAAGACGTTTCAATCGATCTGCTTTTTCAAAGATACTCATCTAAACAAACCTCATCATGAAGGTCCGAGTCGGCCAAACACCTAAAGTGCCCGGAATGTGTCAAGGATCCAAAACGATCAAACCCAAAAAAAAGTCAATC
>JAHECH010000491.1 GCA_024641835.1 Deltaproteobacteria bacterium | reverse complement strand
AATAACTTCCCCACGGACGTATCCGTGACGGCGCCGTAGATGATCATCGGGCCGCTCGGTGGGATCAGGATGCCCAGGGTTCCCCCGGCTGCTACGAGCCCGAGTACGAAGGGCTTATCATACTTGTAACGAACCATAGCAGGGATGGCAGCGATCCCGATGGTAACGGCAGTTGCAGTGCTCGAACCACAGATGGCCGCAAAAAGGGCACAGGTCACCACCGTGGTCACAGCGAGACCGCCGGGTAAGTGCCTCATCCAGACGTTTACAAGATCGAAGAGGTCATCCCCAACCCCGCCTTTCGTCATAATCTGAGCCATGAGCATGAAGAGGGGCACAGCGAGCAGGACAAAATTGTCCATTGAACCGTAAAAGGACGCGGGCAGATAAGACAGGTTCTGCCCGGAGATGAGGAGGATTGCTGCTGCCAGGGAACCCAGAGAGAGAAAAACGGGTAAACCTGTAACGAGAAGGAGCAATAGCAAGAGAAAAATAATCGCTATTTCCATAGTGTTTCTTTTACCGGGGCAACCATTGGCAACAGAGTTTCGTCATTTTTAGGAGTAATTGTAAAATGAGCAGTGCTGATCCGAAAGGCACGGCCAGGTAGCTAATATAGAGAGGGAAATCGATGGCCATGGAACGGGTGTCGAGCGTGAATGAGAGGTTGACCATTTCGATACCTTTGTAAAAAAGTACCGAGAGGAATAGGATGCCCACCCCATAATGAAAGAGCAAGAAGAATGGTCTCATGTATTCAGGAATCTTTTTCATTAAGAGGTCCACCCCGATATGGGCATCCTCCTTTAGCGTATAGGCCGCGCCCAAGAAAATCGCCCAGATCATGAGATAGATCGAGATCTCTTCAGACCATCCTATGGGGCGGTTCAGAAGGTATCGGAGGACAACGGCATAGGTCACAATCACTGTCATGATAGCTGTGAGAATACCCCCTATCGCTGCCCCAAGGACGGTCAACCAATCGATCACTTTTTCTGTTTTTCTTAAAAACGATTCCACCGGCTATCTCTTGATCTTTTGAACCAAATCGATCAGATTCTGTCCATCTTTCCCTGTTTTTTCAAGAAAGTAGTCATGAGCAGGTTTCACCATCACCGCTTTCCACGCATCCTCTTCTTCTTTTGTCTGGATGTGAATGGTCATTTTGGTTTGAAGCTCCTTTATGGCGTAGTCTCTTGCCTTTTCACTGTCACCCAGGCTTTTTTTCTGAATGACCATGGCGCATTCCTTGACAATTTTCTGCAGGTCAGGCGGGATGGAGTTCCAGAAGTCTGGGTTCAGGAAAACGACATGGAAAACGGAGAAGGTATTTGCCACGGTCCCGTACTTTTGAATTTCATAGTAATGCCTGGCCAGCGCTGCATCGACACCTGTAAGACCGATATCAAGAGTTCCTCTTTGCAGAGCAGTGTATACCTCGGGACCGCTGACGGACATGCACGAGGCCCCCAGAGCTTCTGAGCCCAGATTCATGATCTTCGACGTGCCGCGCATCTTTTTACCCTTGAAGTCCTTCGGCAGGAGGAGGGGCGCATCGTTGGAGGTATAAAGGTTGGTTCGGCACTGGAGAAGCCACATGAGAGGCACGACCTTCTTTGATTTCATCATCCTGAAAAGCTTTGCTCCCACATTGCCATCGATCACCTTTTCGATGGCCGGTAATTCAGTGATGAGAAAGGGAACAACGGAGAGATCCATAGCCGGAATAATGCCTGACCACTCAAAATTGGTTGTCATTCCTGCTTCGATTGAACCCGTAACCACGGCGTTGAAAACTTGGTTGGGTTTGAAAGCCTGGGCAGCAGGATAGATTTCAACCACCACCTTGCCATCCGTCTTCTCTTCAACGAGTTTCTTGAAATCCTTGACATCATCAGCCAGGAAATGCGTCTCGGGCATCTGATGAGTAAGTCTCATCTTGAACGGCGCTGCCTGAACAGAGGGGACAAAGACCAAGGCCAAAAAAATGGGGAGTATCGTTTTCATCACCTTCATCGTTCATTACCTCCTTCTCACGGTTTTAGATTCAAACAATCAAGCAGTTCTTTATAGTAATGTGCTTCCGTTTCCCTTATCTTGTCCAAGCCGACAAGCTTGTTAAAGTCGTCGAACGGAATGATCTTGTCCAGCCACTGTTTGGTGCTTCCATCCCTCTTCAGTCCTTCCCACAGCCCTCTTAACGCCCACGCGGTGGCATACACGGTTGCGTTTGGGTAAACCACGACATCGTAACCGAGTTCTTCCAGTTCCTTCGTGGTGAGAAGCGGCGTCTTCCCACCCTCTATCTGGATCGCGCACGTCGGTGCGTCCATCTCGCGGTTGATTGTCAGCATGTCCTCCCTCGATGTTGGAGCCTCTACAAAGATTAGGTCAGCTCCCGCCTCCCTGTAGACGTTTCCCCTTTCTATCGCCTCATCCATTCCGCTGGTAGCAATGGCATCGGTGCGCGCCATGATGACGAGGTCTTCGTCAACTCGGGCGTCAACCGCCGCCTTTATCTTCGCCACCATCTCCGGCGTAGGAATGATCTGTTTCCCTTCCATGTGACCACAACGCTTAGGAAAGACTTGGTCTTCGATGAAAAGGCCTGCGACACCTGCGTTCTCAAACACCCGGACGGTCCGCTGTACATTGGTCACATTCCCGTGTCCCGTATCGCCGTCGACAAATAGCGGAAGGTCCACAGCCTGCACGATGTTACGCGCGATGTTGACATACTCGGTCAAGGTAAGAAGTGACACGTCCGGCTTTGCAAGACTAGCTGCTGAGGCGGCATACCCCCCCATAGTGACAGCCTTGAAGCCCACCAGTTCCACGATCTTCGCAGACAGGGCGTCATGGGCTCCGGGCATGACGAGGATCTCATCATCAAGTATCAGTTTTTTTAAAAGGCTTGTTTTCTTCATCTCTTCACACCTCCTCTGGTATTCGTCTTCGGAAAATCTCCCGGAGTGCTACCCCCCTTTTGTGGTCAACACCACCAGGATCTTTCCCGGTTTGTCACCTATCGTGCGGGAGTAGTGGGGCCTGTCCGAATCAAAGTAAAAACAGTCTCCTTCTTCGAGGAGATAAGTCTCTCCGTCATAGAGCAGTTCCTGTGTCCCCTCCAGCACGTAAACCAGTTCCTGTCCCTCATGTACGAGTGGTTTCGGAGGGAACTCAGGCCCGATGGTAACGATATATCCATCCATGACGCGGTCGGCTTTCTTGTACGTGAGGGAGTCGTAAATGTATCCACGGCTGCCAAAGGGTCCGTCACTAGCCTTTCTCTCTCCCTTCCTTACGATGGAGATCTTATCTGGCCGGGAATTCTTTACCTCACCAGTAATGAGAAAAGGGAGGTCAACCTTTAGAATGTAGGCGATCTTCGACAGCGTACTGATCGGAGGCTCCTTTTTGAGGGTTTCAATCTCACTGAGGTAGCTCTTAGCGAACCCCGTCTTCTTGGCAAGGGCATCAAGGCTCATCCCCTTTTCACGTCTAAGTAGCCGGATTCTAGCCCCTATCGCGGTGATGATCTCTTTTGTTACGATCTCGGCAGTATCACTCATGGAAATGCTCATACGCTTACAGCGAACATTTGTCAAGAATAATTCTTGCCTCCGGCACATATTCTGTACAAGCATGAGGAAGTTTTCGAGACAGGAGGATTTGGCCAAGTTCTGTGCCAACTCTGACGGGTGTGAGAGGTGTCGCAGGCAGCACATAGGCCACACAAAGGGATAAGACGAGAATCTCGAAAAGAAAAGAGCAGCAGAGGTCATTCCTAAGCTGCTCTTTCTATGGAAGAAAATGGTCGGGACGGCGGGATTTGAACTCGCGACCCCCTGAACCCCATTCAGGTGCGCTACCAGACTGCGCCACGTCCCGAATCTTAGTGCTTGATTTTACAGCAATGTCTTTCCCTGTCAAGGCAAAAAAAAAGTTTACTCCGAAGTGCTTTAGATGTACAATTACCAAATTATCAGAAAAGAAAGCTCTCAAATGCTTTCGCGTGGGTGGTGAAAACATGTAATCGCGGGAGACCGCATCCGTGATTTTTTCCTGCAGCCGAATAACTCGTTGAAACCATGCGCTTTTTCATCCTTTCCCTGCCTCGCTGTGCAGAGTGATATGGGCGAGCGCTCATCCTGAGAGCGGCTCTGAGCGAAGGCAAACGGTGACGGGTATTTTCCATGAGCCGCACTGAATCTGTCAGCAACCGCAACATTAAAATCATAGCAACCTACGTAGCTCATAAGCTGGGAGATTACGGCGATCTCTTCAGTGGCCTTCCCTACCCCACTGATCGCTT
>JAHECH010000021.1 GCA_024641835.1 Deltaproteobacteria bacterium | reverse complement strand
ATCGCGGAGAAGAGACTCCCTCAGGACGGAAGAATCAAGGTGAGGGCCAAGAATGTGTCGGTGGATCTCAGGGTTTCTACGCTCCCCACCTATTACGGCGAGAAGGCTGTCATCAGGATTATAAACAAGCAAGAGACTTTCCTTTCCCTGAAGGAGCTTGGCTTTTCTGAGCGCGGTCTCGCTACTCTCCAGAATCTCATTTCCCAGCCTCAGGGCATGATCCTCATCACGGGACCGACCGGAAGCGGTAAGACTTCCACCCTTTATGCCAGCCTTCAGGCCGTGAAATCGGACGAACTCAATATCATCACCGTTGAAGATCCTGTCGAATATGAGTTGGGAGGCATCAACCAAGTTCAGATCAATGAAAAGGTTGGCCTGACTTTCCCTTATGTGCTGCGCTCCATCTTACGGCAGGATCCAAATGTGATCATGATCGGAGAGATCAGGGATGTGGACACGGCGGAAATTGCGTTGCAGGCCTCACTCACGGGCCACCTTGTTCTCTCAACGCTTCATACGAACGACGCCCCTTCAGCGATTACACGCCTGGTGGATATCGGAATGGCTCCTTACATGATCGCTTCGTCGGTCGTAGGCATCGTGGCACAGCGACTCGTGAGGATTATTTGCCCTGAATGCAAAGAAGAGTATGTGCCTAACCCTGATCTCCTCAGCAGGATCGGGCTCGACAAACAAAATCTTCCCTTCAAGTTCTATCGGGGTTCTGGTTGTTCAAAGTGCGGCAATCTGGGCTTTAAAGGTCGAACCGTGATTGAAGAGGTCATGGCCATGAGCCGCAAGGTAAGGGAGTTGACCATGTCAGGCGCCTCGGCCGACCAAGTGAGAGACGCGGCCATGGCCACCGGAATGACGACACTCGGGAATAGCGGCCTCAGAAAGATTGAGATGGGGATAACCACGATTGATGAAGTCTTGAAGGCAGTTCAGCAGAAAGAAGAACTGACGACAGTCTGCCCGCATTGTGGTAAAGGGGTGAGTCTGGATTTCAAGGATTGTCCTTATTGCAAAAAACCTCTGGTTCCTACATGCAACGAATGTGGCCGAATCGTGCAACCGGAATGGGTGGTATGCCCCCACTGTCGCAATGACCTTAAACCCGAAAGCTAAGTATATCAAATTAATGACTCGTTTTTTCTTGACTGTGGTTTCGGTTTTTTCTATATGTTCAAGGTTAAAGTCTCAACTAGATAACCCAGTTGCCAGCAAGAGGCATCGGAATGCAGTGCAAGAACCACCCGGATCGTCAGGCTGAGCACTTTTGCGCGAGCTGCGGGATTCCACTTTGTGGCGAATGCTCTGAAGAGAGTAAGCCTGGTGAGTTCTATTGTTTTAAGTGTGCCATGCGGACGTCCGTGTCAGACGTCGGCACAAGCATAAAAGACAAGCGGGAAAAGCAAGCGGAGATAAAAGAAAAAAAGGAAGGGAAGAAGAAATGGACGCCCTTCCGATACTTCATAGTGGTTTCTTCTGTTTTCATTTTGGTCATGTGGGGTGTCATTCTCTTTGGAGGGGAGAAACCGCCCACAGGCACGGCAGAGTTTGCCAATCAGCCAAGGATTCTCTTGTTCATGGTTGATGGTGCCGTCAAGAGGTTTGCTCACTTTGAAGGGGGGCAGTACCCCTCAAAGCTCACTGATCTGATTCCTAAATACCTCGCTCTATCAAAACAGGACATCCCCCATCTGGACAAGCTGGTGTACGTGAGAGACGCTAACGTCGGCTATCGCCTCTCTTTGGCGAATCCCAAGGCGGGTGAAATGAACGTCATCATATCACCGAAAGGTATCAAGTACGAATCTTCCTCAGGCGCGGGAGGCTGAAGGTTGCGGCAGAAGGGTTTCACTCTGGTGGAATTGATGGTGGTACTGGCCATCCTGGGCATCCTGGCAGTCACAGCCATCCCTCTGACCGGCATTTATCGCCAGAAAGCTTATGGCGCCCAGGCAACAGCCCTGGCAAAACAACTGGCGGATGCGGAGGTCATGTATTACTTGGAACACAACAAATTCGTTCCAGATGAAGGGGAGACCATTGACATCTACAGCAACAATGACCCAAACGACCCAAACGTGGTGAGGATCCGGAATGATTTGAAGCTCTCTCTTCCTCTCAACAATTATCTCAGCTATCACTTTTACAATGACCCTTCCGATCCCGCAGGCAAGTGCGTCAAGATCGTCATTGCCGCTCCGTTTGTTCTATACAAAGACGGAAGACCAGACCTGATTCTGAGGCTTTTTTCCGACGGTAGGATCCAGTATTTCTGAAGCGCGAACATTGACGCGCTATCCCAAAGCTCTCATCTATAACACCTCGTAAGCCATGATCTCTGTCCTTTTCCCTTTCACCTTCTTGCGTCCCACGGCCCTAATGTCGAACTTGTCCTTCACGAGGCGGTATGTTTCCTCGCCGATGAGAACCTGATTGGGCTGGGCTATGGACTCCAGCCTTGAAGCGATATTTACAGCGTCACCGATGACGGTGTAGTCCAGGCGCCTGGGCGATCCGATATTTCCGGCCACAACGCGTCCCGTGTTCATTCCAATGCGGATGGTGAATCTTCGCTCATCCTTGGTTTCTTTCATTAGGGCTTTCAACTCCTTGACCATTTCCTTGGCTGCCCGAATGGCTCTTTCCGCATCATCCTCTTTTCCCATAGGTGCGCCGAACACGGCCATCAGCCCATCTCCTATGTATTTATCAAGGGTCCCGTCATATTTGAAGATGATATCCGTCATCCGGCTGAAATACTGATTCAAGATGATATTCACGTCGCGGGGCGGCAATTGCTCGGAGAGGCGGGTAAACCCATTGATGTCCGTAAAAAGAATGGTGGCCGTGAGATCTTTCGGCTCCATAAAGTTATCTTTTGCTTCTTGGCCCCCTTTCAAAATCAGGTCTATGATCTGTGGAGAATGGAACCTTTCCAGGCGGCTTCTCATTCGTTCCTCCTGGCGGATTTGCTCGTTGAGGCTCGCCTGCTCGATGACCATGGCCATTTGACTCCCGATAGCCTTGAGAAGTTCCAGGTCATCCTGGGTGAATTGATTGTCCAGCCTTACGCTCTCCAGTTGAATGACCCCCATGATCCTGTCCTTTCTCCACAGGGGAACGCATATGGCCGACCGGATCTGCTGAAGAAACAAGCTCTTTGCGTGGCCCAATCGAGAATCATCCATGGCGTTGGATGTGAGAAGAGCAACTTTATCATGAATGACTCTGATGATGGTGCGACTGGCCTTGAGGTTTATACCGTGTCGGGCAACGGCGTCTCTGGATTTGACCACCACAGGAACAAGGTCATCCATCCCCCCATCCCCTGTCAGGATCAGGAACCCGTAATCTGCGTCAATGACGACGAAGATGAGATCCATGATTTTCGTCAGAAGCTCATTAAAGTCATGGATGGAGTTGAGCTGCCTGCTGATCTCATACAAGACATAAAGGACTTTATTGCTCCTTTCCAGAGAAGAAAGTGCTTCTTTCAGTTGATGCCCAGTTCCGGCAGAGCCTTTCCTGGGCTCAGCGGAAACGAGCAAGTCCTGGGAATCCATCTGGCAGGCTTCTGGACTGCTTTTGATGATGCGTTCACGACCGCTCTCGAACTCAGTCTCATTGCTCAGGATCACCGTATCCGGTTTTAGCGACGGTGCCTTTTCGGCGCTCAGGAACAAGATCTGCACGAGGCCGATCTTGATACGATCTTGATTTGCCAAGAGGGCAGCCTGGATCGCCTTTTCATTCAATCGTGTGCCGTTAAAGCTGCCGAGATCTGTGAGGATATAACCCTTTTTTGTTCTGACGATCTTGGCGTGGTTGCGGGAAACCGTATTGTCATTGAGGACGATATCATTCTCTGTGCTTCGCCCGATGGTAATCTCGTTTTTCAAGAGAAGAGACGAATATATTCGGCCCTCATTTGTGGTGATTTGAAGTAACGGCATGTCCTCGTTTCCTATGAGGATAAACGGGCCAAAGACTTCATGAGCACTGAGTCAGCGGGGAGGATCACCATAGCCAGTTTCCGTTTTTATCCCACCGGCTATTCACGGAAATCCCCAATTTGGAGAGCAGATGGTAAAACAGGAACTGACGGTTTCCCCTGAAGTAGCCAAGGTCTTCATCATATTTGTGAGGTTTGTATCCTTGGGCCTCTGCCTCGGAAAGGGTCATGGTTTGGGCGGTCTTGTTGGCAACGCAAACGTAATCAAAGTGAATGGAATGGTAGAGTTTATCTTCTTTAGTCACAACAACGACGGCGTTTCCCGGGATGACCTCATCCACGGTAATGTAGATGCTGAGAAAAAAACCGATCACAAGAAGGCTGATGACGATGACGGCTATAATCTTCCCTTTTTCTCGCATCTGTAGCTGTTCCAACCGGAAGTCTTGAGCTTATCAACAGGGTGTAACTTTTAATTTTTACTCTATTTTTAGTCAGAAGTCAATCAGACTCTTGGTTCCCAGGCAAACGGGATAAGGTTTAGTGCTTCTTGTCTTCGTCTGTTCCGGGAACCGGAATTTTGAAGAATTCTATCTTTTCTTCCCTAAGCAATTTCTCCTGTTCCGCGGTAGCGGATCCCCTGATGTTTCTCTTCTCGGACACGCCGTAATGCATCTTGAGAGCTTCTTTTGTGAAATGATGTCCCACATCGTCGAAGTTCTTATTGACGTAGTCCACGATCTCCTTGGCCAACCTGCGATAGTCAATAGTTGTCACCTCTTTTTCAAGTTCATCCCGGGAGGAGGCTTTCGTTGTCACCGGCGACAGGACCCTTCGAATATTCGTCTCGTTGCAGAACGGGCAACTCACCAGTTTGTTGGTGTTCTGCTCTTCAAAAGAGTGGCTGTTTCGGAACCATCCTTCGAAGACATGGCCCCGGGAGCATTGCAAATCGAATGCGATCATTTCTTCTCCGCGCTCTTCAGCAGATTTCTTAGGGTTTGGAGATTGCGCGCATCCATGTCCTTGCCTTTTGGATCCCTACCTTTGGGAGTCTCGAGTAAAAAGGGAAGATGAGCGAACCTCGTATCATGAAGGAAAAGAGAAAACGCTTTCAATCCGATGCGCCCCTTTCCGATATGCTCGTGCCGATCTAATCTGGAACCTATCGGGCTCTTGGAGTCATTGATGTGAAAGAGGTATAATCGATTGAGTCCAATGATTCGATCGAACTCGTTCAGGAGTTGCTTATAAGACTCCATGCTCCGAAAATCGTACCCTGCAGCAAAAGCGTGGCACGTATCGAAACAGACGCCCACCCGGTCAGGGTATTCTGCCAGCGCTATGATTTCTGCAAGATGCTCGAATCGGTAACCAAGATTCGTTCCCTGCCCGGAGGTCGTCTCCAGAAGTATTGTTGTATTGTACAGCTTACTTGAACCATACGCTCTAGATATGGCCTCTGCAACTCGTCGAAGCCCTTTGCTTTCGCCATCTCCGAGATGAGAGCCGGGATGCATCACAATATGGGGAACCCCAAGAAGCTCTGCCGTCTCCAGTTCATCGAGCAGAGCATGGTAAGACTTTTCCAAAACTTCTTTTCGCGCCGAAGCGAGGTTGATCAGGTAGCTGGCGTGGACGGCCACGGGTTTCACGGATGTTGTTTCTGCGGTCCGGTGAAACGCGTTGATATCATCCTCTGTCGGTTTCTTTCGTTTCCACTGGTTTCTGTTCGATGTAAAAAGCTGAATGGCCGAGCAACCCGACCCCTTCCCTCTCAAGAGGGCCTTATAAAGACCGCCGGCAATAGACATGTGGGCGCCTAACAGGGGCATCCTATTTTTCAGTGTAAAGGACAGCCAGAATCTTGGTCGTTTCCGCACCGCTGCCCTTTACGAGATGAGGAACCGCGGAATCATAGTAAATCGCATCTCCCGGCTCAAGGACATGGATCTCCTCTCCCAACCGCACCTCCATCTTGCCGCTCAGGACGAAGATGAACTCCTGGCCGTCATGTGTTGATCTTTCTGC
This sequence comes from Deltaproteobacteria bacterium, assembly GCA_024641835.1. Classification (GTDB taxonomy): domain Bacteria; phylum Desulfobacterota; class DSM-4660; order Desulfatiglandales; family HGW-15; genus JAHECH01. The sequence goes on along the minus strand of JAHECH010000021.1, from coordinate 10,406 downwards.
TTCCGTATTCGCAGGCTCGAGAGTGACAAGAAAAGGCTCCATATGCCTGTCCTTTTTGTAAGGTGCAAGGGACTCATATTCATATCCGTAATGCTTCCCCTTCTTGGAATCAAACCGCGATACGACCCTGCGATCGTGGTGCCGTACAATGGTGTAGGCTTTCTCCTCATCACCAGAGATGAAATACCCCATCTTCATCTCCAGCGCTTTCGCCAGCTTTATCACTGTTCCAAGGGGCGGGGCCACTTTTCCCTCTTCGATTTGGTAAAGCATGTCTTCATCGATATCCGTTCGCTGGGAAATGTCCGTCAGGGTTAGCCCTCGTCGCTCCCTAACTTGTTTGACTCTCTCGCCCACCTTGACGGGGATGTCTTCTCCAGACGCCTCGTGGCCAATGCTTTCCATGAAAGCTTTTTCCTCATCCCGACTGGCAAACTGACTTACATGGCTCAGGAAATCATCGAGGCTTTCTGTGGATTTTCGTTTCTCTTTTTGCTCCATGACGATCGACCCCTGCTCCTCCTAGTCAACTCAGTACCCGCACTCCAAAAACGGGTTTCATTTTATGATTACCATGTTATGGCCCGAAAGGTCAAGTCATCGCTGGTAAGGCCAGCGATGACTGGTAAGGCCAGCGATGACTGGTAAGGCCAGCGATGACTGGTAAGGCCAGCGATCACTGGTAAGGCAACGAGATGCTTAAAGGAACCTCCAAGATATGAGACTAGGATTCCCAACCTATGTCCGTAAGGAGACCTTCGTTTTCTCGAACATCCCTTTCCATCAGGTCCAGTAGCTTCCTGCATTCAGGCCCGGGTCGGCCGGTGCCTATGGTCCTTCCATCATACGTGACCACTGGAAGGACATGGATAGACGTTCCCGTAAGGAAGACCTCTGAAGCACGATAAGCCTCTTCCAAAGGTATGTTGCTGAAGCGCACGGCCTTCAGAACATTTGCTCTGACTAGTGTTATGGCAAGCTCGTACGCCCTCTGGACCGTGATCCCTGCGAGGGTATTTTCGAAACCTGGGAAGTTGAGAATGCCCTCTTTGGTCACAACGCCGACATTTTCATTGGACCCTTCTGCCAGGTTCCCCTGCTCATCGACCGGCACCATCATAAGCGCTGGATCAGTGACGTAGCCTTTCCACTGGGTTGAATACATGGCGAGGTAGTTTTCCTGCCATGGCTTTTTCTCCGAGAAAAGAGCAGATAAGAAGTTATCCCTCGTAATCAACCTGAGATTTATCATAGGCTTTCACTCTCTATTTCTTGACACCTTGCTCATCGAGACCTATCATAAAAATTCTTCATTTTTGCGCAAACTAGATGATGGTTAGTGAAAAATCAATCAGTTTCTGTTGAAACCCTTTAAGTTACACTGGAGAAATGGTGATGCGTGAGAGGCAATATATCATCGATGATATTACAAAGAATGACACCTGGCGGATATTCAACATCATGGCGGAGTTTGTGGAGGGGTTCGATATCCTCCCAGAAGTCTACCCTGCTGTGACGATATTTGGGTCAGCCCGGGCGCGGCCCAACAGCCCCAGCTATAAAAAAACCGAGAGAGTGGCCCGGCTCCTGGTACAACACGGGTTCAATATCATTTCGGGGGGAGGGCCGGGCACCATGGAGGCTGCCAACAAGGGGGCTGCAGAGGCTGGAGGAAAATCAGTAGGCCTGCACATTCATCTGCCCAAGGAACAGAGGGAAAACAAATACGCCAACGTACGCCTTGATTTCAAGTATTTCTTCATAAGAAAAGTAATGTTCGTGAAGTATGCGGTGGCTTATGTCATCATGCCTGGAGGGTTTGGAACCCTTGATGAGCTTTTCGAAGCCCTTACCCTGATACAGACGAAGCGAATCCGATCATTCCCCGTGTTGATCATGGATTCCAAATTCTGGAAGGGGCTTATGGATTGGATCAAGGGGACGCTCCTCAGAGAAAAATGCATATCCCCGGCAGACCTCGACATCTTTCAGTTGGTGGATACGCCCGAGGAAGCCGTGGACATCATAAAGAGGAGGGTCGTTATCTGAGAAAGGATTCCAGGGAACTGGAGGACCTCTATCAATATGCCGCTGATTTTGGCATTGCCTTGACGGGGCACCATCTGGGCCTTTTTCGCCTTTACCTGGATGAATTATGGGTATGGAATGAGCGGGTGAACATCACCGGTTTGACTACCCAAGATTCGGTGATCACGGAGCTGTTTCTGGATTCCCTCATCCCGGGGCCATTTCTTCCAGAAGAGGGAAGCCTGCTTGATGTGGGGTCAGGAGGGGGATTTCCCGGGGTTCCGCTTAAGATCTATAAGCCTCGTCTCGCTGTCCGCCTTTTGGAGGCCAACTCGAAGCGGGTGAGCTTCCTAAAGCAGGTGATCCGCTTGTTGGATTTAAAGGATATTCAGGTCATCAGAGGTCGAATTGAGGAGCGTCATGATGATCAGGCGCATGAGAGGTATGATGTGATCACCGCCCGTGCCCTGGCGAGCCCGGTTCAGACCATGCTCTGGTGCGCGCCCTTCCTGTCCCACCACGGATACCTGGTCACCTTTCTGGGATCCCACCCTCAAAAAGAGCTAGCAGCATGCGGAGAGGTCATGAGAATTCATAGTCTCAGCATTTGCAAAATCATTAGTTACCTTCTGCCCCGCAAATCCAAAAAGAGAAACACGGCCATCCTTCAGAAGAAATGAAAAAAATGATGCAGGAAGGATCTACTTCCGCAAAGCTCCCAGAATCGTGGCCAGCTGAAGTTCAATGAATTTCTCCAGGCCAAGACGTCGCTTGAGATGCCACTTTTTGAGAACCCACATGTGGGCCATCATGATGATGTTGAACGCCATGACGTCAATATCTACTTCCTTGAAAAGGCCCGCTTCGATGCCCTCCTCGATGATCCCGCCAAAGATCTCTGAGACCTCCACTTCAAGCTGCATGATCTTCGCCTTGGAAGCCGCATCGAGGGAGCCGGACTTTTGATAGATAAGGAGGATCTTTTCCCTCTGCTGATCCACAGCTTTGCAGAATAAAATGACGGCTGCCCCCAGTTTCTCCTCTGGATCATGGATGGAGCTGAGGTGGCTTGTGAGGCTTTCTCGAAAGGTGCTCAGGAGGTCCTCCATGATCAACTTCATGATCTCTGATTTTTTCTTTACATAGTGATAGGTGACAGGGAGGCTCACTCCCGCCATCTCAGCGATCTGTTCAATGGATGTGGCGGCATACCCCTTCTTGGCATACAGGGCGCTGGCAGTATCAATGATTTTTTTCCTCACCTTGTCAGCAGCAATAATCTGATCCAAGACGGTATACTTGGTCTTGGAAAGGTCCATGGTTTGCCCTCCCGGAAGAAGATGGCCCGATATTGAGCGTTTCAAAACAAAAAAATTTGTCTTTCCTCAGCACCTTTCCATCATAATACCCGAATTTATAACAACCAGATAGGAGATTTCTTGGAACCGTGTCAAGAAGAACATGGGAAAAATTTGGAGTCGGTCTGCGGATGAGGAGCTTTAAGGGTCCGCACAAAGGAGCATTTAAGATATATTATAACTGATTATGTATCAAAGTATAAATTTTGTTGACTTTTCATAGTTTATCATATACCATTTATTGTCAAATACGCTTTTCATCAAAGCAATAGGAAAGGAGAGAGTATGGCCACAGCTAGACAAATCCAATACAGAATGGGACAGGCAAAGAAAAAATTGGCAAAAGTTAACAAAGAAACCGCAGCGATCAAGAACAAAATGAAGACATTAGCAGCGGCGCTGAAGAAAGCTAAGGCCGCTCCCAAGCCGAAGGCGAGGAAAAAGGCCGGCAAAAAGAGAGGCGCCAGAAAGAGGTAACCTTAGAGAGCGACCTTCCGAGCGGCAGAGAAGAGGGGGCACTACCCTGAGGGGGTGCCCTTTTCTAGTTGGCAGGTAACGTCTTCCTGCGACTTGGAAAAGCGATGATCATAGGGCTCTAAAAACCCCACTCCTTCAGTTGAAGCGTCATCCTCGTTCTGTGACTTCCGGGCCAGTAGAGCCGGCCGCAAACCGGGCATGAATGGATGTCCGGGACCTCCTGATGAAGGATATAGTCGGGAACGCTCTCAACAGAAGCCTCCGAGGATGCTTTTTGTAACGGGACGTTGCAAAGCAGGCACCTGCTGAACCACTTCGACCTGTCAGTCGTGAGGCCCATTTTTGCCTTCAATTCCTGGAGCTGTTCATGCACGTGATCAGACTTTATCCAGACCGCGTTTGCATACTGTTCTACAAGTTTTGCACGACGCGACAGAAGCCTTCGGCCCTCTCCAACGAATCTTTCAAGAACACCCTCTTTATAATGTGATTGGTAATAGGCATCGTAGCCCATGACCCTGAGCCATTTAGAAAGCCTGCCTAACATGACGTCAGCAATGAATCTTGTCTCCATGACACCCAAATGCCGTCTTCTTCCAGCGGGTTGCTGAAAAAGCCCCTTCTCACAGGCTGCTTAAAAACGCCCAGATACAAGGCGACAATTTCAGTTACGAGTGACGAGTAACAAGTAACGAGATCAAAACATTACTGCTGGGAGCACCAAACTGCTTGCATGGCCTAATCAGGGGGGCATGGGCTTTTTCTGAAGTGACTGGCGCGAGGCCGCCGTCTTTTCACGACTTATCTGTGGGGGAAGCCCCGGCCCCGAGCCCAGGCGAGGGGAACGGCGGAGGGGGCAAGTTTCCCTCGCAGATAAGTCGTGGAAAAGACCAGGCCGCCTCAGGCGGTCAAGGCCGGGAGACTTGGAACGAAAGAAAATGCTCATGCCCCCCAAAAATGCAAGCAATATATTGGCCTCCCTAGTCACTCGTGACTCGTCACTTGTCAATTCCCTGCGACGATGGGGGTAACGCCGTTTGAGCCCTGCGAAATCCCGACTCGGCTGGGAGACGGGTGTTTTTCACCAGCCCGTCAAGGCCAAACGCATTGACGACACGATCTTCTTATTATAGAGTCATTCCGAACTGGAATCTTCAAAAAAACATCCCTTTGACTTTGAAAGGTAAGGCAGACTCAAGGTTTTCGCGGGAAGGAAATTGAACCTAAGACCGGCGCGGAGCCGGCTAGAGACTTCCGCTGTCACAGGATGAAGCCCATGGAGAAAATGCTCATCGAAGGAGGCAGACCGCTCAAAGGCACCGTAAAGGTAGCCGGTGCAAAGAATGCGGCCCTTCCTGCCATTGCTGCGTGCCTTCTCACAGGTGGATGGCACTGCATAAACCATGTGCCCAAGCTGAAAGATATTCAGACCATTAAGAGCATCATGACCAAGATGGGCGTGGTCTTTCAGGAGGGGGACGGCGTACTCAAAATAAATTCCGATGAGATCAAAGAGTATGTTGCTCCCTATGATCTGGTACGAACCATGAGAGCTTCCATCCTTCTTCTCGGGCCCCTCCTGGCACGCCTGGGCAGAGCCAACATATCCATGCCCGGCGGGTGTGCCATCGGTGCGCGGCCGGTGGATCTGCACCTCAAAGCTCTCTCTGCCATGGGAGTGGAGATGTTCCTGGATAAGGGGTACATCAATGCGAAGGTGGAGCACCTGAAAGGTGCGGACATTTTCTTCGATATTCCCACCGTGACGGGGACTGAGAATATCATGATGGCTGCGGTGAGGGCCAAAGGGCAGACCGTTTTGAGGAACTCGGCAAAAGAGCCGGAGGTGAGCAATCTCGCTCAGATGCTCCGGAGCATGGGTGCTTGCATCGAAGGAGATGGCACGGATACCGTTGTCATCGAGGGTGTTCAGGGGCTCCGTCCTGCCCAGGATCACACCCTCATTCCAGATAGGATCGAATCAGGCACATTCATGATCGCGTCGACGATCACCGGCGGCGAGATCTTGATCGACGGAGGCCGCCATGATCACCTCGCTTCTGTCATCGAGAAGCTCCAGTCCGCAGGAACACAAATTGAGAAAAGGGAACAGGGGCTGTTCGTGCGAGGGCCTGAGGCCATCCAAAGCGTAGATATCGAAACCATGCCTTTTCCTGGTTTCCCCACCGATCTTCAGGCTCAGTTCATGGCCCTCATGTGCGTTGCCAAAGGATCGAGCGTCATCAGGGAGACCGTGTTTGAAAACAGGTTCATCCATGTGAGCGAACTCAAGAGGATGGGGGCAGATATCACCATTCACGGGAATCAAGCCATGGTGCGGGGCAAGGATCATCTGCTCGCAGCGCCGGTGATGGCCACGGATCTACGTGCCAGTGCTTCCCTCATCCTGGCCGGTCTTGTGGCCCGGGGAGGTACAACCGAAGTGAGAAGGATCTATCACTTGGACCGGGGATACGAGGCCTTGGAAAAGAAATTTCAGAACCTTGGGGCGAATATCCGGAGGGAAAAGGCGTGAGATGCTCCTCCGCCCCCTGATTCCAATCCTCTTTAGTCTCGTCGGGGGAATTCTCTTCGGCCACATGGTCATTCCCCACGACCTGTACCCGTTCCTCTGGTTTTCTATTCTGTTCATCCTTCTTCTGATTCTTTCACTTCTTATCCCTTCTTCCTACAGATTCATCTCTTTCCTTCTGCTCTTTTTTCTTGCCGGTATCCAGATGGACCTGGACAGGCACTATCGCTCTGAGCTGATGAACCTGGCTCAAGAACGTCCTCAAGTCCTGCTGGAGGCCACCGTGCTTGAGCCTGCAACGATCCTTGAAGACATGGCAAGGTTCGTCGTGAGGGTTGACCGGCTCACCTATCAGAAGAAAAAAATCGAAGGCGGCGAAAAAATCCGCGTCATCGTCTACGGCTATCCGCGAGAGTTTTCGGTGGGCGAAAAGCTCTTGTTCCATGCGAGACTGAGACCTTTCCTGAACTTCAACAATCCAGGAAGTTACGATTACCGGCTGGCCATGGATGTGAGAGGCCTCGCGTGCGCAGCCTCTGTCTCAGACGGGAGGCGGATTGTGCCTATGGGAAAAGGGCATTTGGGCTTTCCTCTGGAAAAGCTAGAAAAAATGAGAACGCCGGTGAGACGCTTCTTCGCAGAAAGTCTTTCTCCTCAGAACAATGCAATTTTTGGAGCCCTGGTCTTGGGGGAAAGACAGAGCATCACCCGAGAAATGAGGGAAACCTTCAGCGTCAGCGGCCTGAGCCATGTCCTGGCTGTTTCAGGGCTCCATATTGCCGTGGTCGCGTGGCTTTGCTACACGGTCCTGAAAAGGCTTTTGTCCTTTTCTTCGACATTAATCCTAAGGGTCGATATCCGCAGAGTATCTGCCCTCATCACCTGCCTGCCTGTGATTGCTTACACAGCCTTGACCGGGTTTCAGGTCTCGGCAGAGAGGGCGATGATCATGGGCCTTGCCTTTCTTTTTTCTTTGGTGATCGGCCGGGAGAGAGAAATTTGGTCTACCCTGGCGCTGGCAGCCCTGTTGGTTCTTGTCCTGGATCCCCATGGCATTTTCAGTGTCTCGGCCCAGTTATCCTTTCTTGCCGTGGCGGGAATTGTCTGGCTGGCCCCAGGCATTTATGCGAAGCTTGCCTTGAGCACAGAGGAGCAGGTCGTCAAGTCCAGAGCACTTAATCGATTTTATTTGTACGTTGCCGGGCTTGTTGCAGCTACCGTCTCGGCCACAGTGTTTCTTCTCCCTGTCGTCACCTTGTACTTCCATCGCATTCCGCTCATCGCTATTCCAGCAAACCTTGCCCTGGTGCCCGTCCTGGGTCTTTTTGTTCTGTGCCTCGGTCTTTCCGCTTCCTTAATTCTCTTCGTAAGCCCTCCCATATCCCGCTTTCTGCTCCAGATAGGAGCCTGGGTCCTTGATCGGGTCATGGAGACCCTCCAATTCTGGACTCGTTTCGATTGGGCTGCTTTTTGGGGGGTCACCCCTCGTTTTTTCGAGATATTGCTTTTCTATGGTTTTCTGGTTTTTCTTTTTTTCTCAAGGCGCTATGCCTGGGCCAAAGTCGGGCTCGTCGCTACCCTGTGTCTGACGGGATTGGATGCGGCCTACTGGTTTCACAGGAGCTACTACAATCCGAACATCAGGGTGACCTATCTCGACGTGGGGCAAGGGAATGCAGCCCTGGTGGAGTTCCCGGGCAGAGATCGAATGCTCATCGATGGAGGGGGATCACCAGGGGATGACTTTGATGTCGGGGAAATGGTTGTTGCTCCTTTTCTGTTTTACTCAAGAATACGGCGGGTCGACTATATCGTGCTGACGCATCCCGATACGGATCACATGGAGGGCCTTCGATTCATCGTTTCCCGCTTTGGCCCAAAGGAATTCTGGTACAATGGCGAGAGGCGCGATGTCCCCGGATTTCATGAGCTCATGAGGATTGTAAAAGAGAAGGGCATAAAGGTCCTGACCCCTCAAGACCTGAAGGAGGGCAGAGAAATCGGAGGGGCTCACATCACCGTGATTCATCCGCCAGGGGTTGAAAATGCCGAGCTCTGGGGAAAAGCACTGAAATCGAATGACAGATCCCTGGTGCTGAGAATATCCGATAAGGGCAGGTCCTTTCTTTTTCCGGGAGACCTGGAGAGCACGGGAGAAGAAGTCGTTCTCCTTCGTGAAAGAGCGCGGCTGAAGAGTGATGTCCTTCTCGTCCCTCATCACGGGAGCAGGGGTTCTTGCACCAAGGCCTTCCTTGAGAATGTGGCACCGAATATCTGCATCGTCTCTTCCAGGGCGAGCAATCCCTTTGGATTCCCGCACCCGGAGACTCTCAGGAGGCTTCAAGAGGCTGGGTGCAAGATCATGCGGACCGACCAGCTGGGAGCGATTGAAGTCACTGCGGATTCGAAAGAGCTCCACGTTAAGAGCTTTCTGGAATAGGGGAACGTGCTGCGCTCTCTTGGACCTCGAACTGACTATGTCCCACATTCTTTACTGGACACAGGGGTACTAGAAACGCCTGAGGGGCCGCGGGGGGGTCTCTTTCCCGGTCTCTCTTCGTTTCCTCATTTTGAAAGAGACCCCCACGACCCCCAATCCGTAACCCCAGTGTCCAGTAACCCCGCATATGGGTAGAGGTCAGGCCCGGGAAAGAGGGAGCGATCATTGCAACGGATGAGAAATGTATTAAAATAATTTCAAAAAGCAGATGGAATTTCCTGAGTGGCCGAGGGAAAGGGGGTCAGCTGAAATGAAAAAATACCTAACAGGAGCTGTCTTGCTCGTGGGGTTCGTGGTTATCCTTTCTGGGTGTTCAGGGCAGGGAACATACAGAGTGGTACCGGCTGTGAGTGGGAATGTCACCATTCAGACGCTGATGGAGAATTGGCAGGATTTTAACGTCTACTATGCAGGCCTTGGTTCCAACCATCCATCGGCGGTCATGTTCGATCCGAAGAACGACGACAGAGTGATTACAGTTGATCGATGGTCAAAAGTGGAGAGCCGGGAACTTCTGGCAGACCTCATCGGTTCCATCCAGAGGCAAACTGGATCCTACTATCCGAGGCTGTTTGAAATCCGGGGCCCTGATGGTCACTTGTACGGCTTTATTTTTACCGCATGGGACGTGGTGTCTACGAGGATGATTGATGATCACACCATGTTTGTCTTTGACATCCCCCTTCCTCCTTACCTCGCTGTTAACGGATGTGACTTATTTGGTGGTATGAGGACGCCTTAAGCACGATGTGAAGCCGGGTGAGCCGGATAACTTGGTGGCACGCTTTCCCGCAACTCAAGCAGAAAATCAGAGATGGAAACCATAAAGATTACGAGCGAAATATGTGAGGTCGGCGGGAGTGGCTTTACGGACCCTGAAGGTTCTCGTTACCCTTCAGGCGGATATCCTTTGTGAGGGCCACTATGGGGTCATTAAAGGAAAAGAAGAGGTATGTGAGGATTTTCGACTTTTCCATTTCTCAGGAAGGCTTCTCACGCAGAGATTTCTTGAACTCCAGATAGTCCTCCCGGGTATCGATGTCCACATCTTCGTAGTCTTCTTCAGGCTCCACAAGGCAAACCTGATCAGGGTACTTCACAAAAAGCTCCCTTGCGCCGGTGTCTCCTCGCAGATGATGCAACGCCTCATAGAATCGACGTCCGATGACGACGGGATGAGACCGCCTGTTCTTGGTGATAATGGCGCCAAGGGGCAACCGAGACTCCATGGTGCGGCGAATGAGAAGGTTAATGAGGTTGGAAGTCACATGGGGCATGTCAGCCAGAATGATCATGACATGATCAAAGTGTTTCTCCACAGCGCAGAGGCCGGCAATGATGGAGGTGCTGATCCCCTCCCCATAGTTTTTGTTTTCGACGATCCGGAGCTTGGCGTGTTTTAGGTCTGCTGCCAGGTTTTCCCTGATCTCCTGCGCCCTGAAACCTAAGACGAGGGCAACGAGGTCAAGGTCTGACTGGAGGGCTTGCTCGAGGGTCAGACCTTGACCTC
>JAHECH010000020.1 GCA_024641835.1 Deltaproteobacteria bacterium | reverse complement strand
CTGCCATGTTTCTCTTCGGGTACCTGATTCAATATTTTCTATTCAACAGGGTCATCAACAAGGGGATGGAGCCTTTTCTCATGATCTCTTTCGGTCTATCCATCATCCTTCAAAACGCGCTCCTCCTGATCTTCACCCCGGATGCCCGTGCATTGAAGACGGCTCTCATTCTCAAGAGTGTGAACGTGTTTGATCTGTTCACGATACCCCTGATCTACCTTGTCAACTTCTCATTAGGCCTACTGGTTTTGCTCGCTCTCCATCAGTTCATGAAGCGTACCTATCTGGGGTGGGCTATTCAAGCGTCCTCCGATGAGCTCAGCGGCGCCAAACTGATGGGAATTAACCCCAGAAATGTCTATGCTTCAGCTATGGGTATCGCTGCGGTCACGGCTGCCATATCAGGGGTGCTTGTTGGAATGACCTTTACCTTCTACCCGTATTCAGGCACCCAATACCTGATCATCGCTTTTGGAGTGGTCATTGTCGGTGGTTTGGGAAGTCTCCCGGGGACCTTTATCGGGGGAATGATTTTAGGTGTTTCCCAGTTGGTCGGTGCACGTATCCTCGGAACAGGGTTCCAATTGTTTAGCGGTTACATCATATTGCTTGTGGTGCTGAGCATCAGGCCACAGGGGATCCTGGGACGGAGGTAACCTACCCTATGACGGGCAACCGGGTACGGTATACAATGATTGTTGTGGGTCTTGCGGTTCTGGCTACCCTTCCCATCTGGAGTTCCCGTTATGTCACAAATGTGGGGCTGCTCATCTGTCTTTACGTCACATTGGCGTCCATGTGGAATCTACTGGCGGGCTACTCTGGAATGATATCTTTGGGCCAGCAGATGTTTATCGGGTTGGGCGGCTATTCGTTGGCAGTCCTCTCCTTGTATTACAGCGTGCCTATTTTCCTGAGCGTTTTCCTTGGAGGGCTGATGTCCGTGCTCTTGGCCGTTCTCATATCCATGCCTATCTTCCGAATGAAGGGGGTCTATTTTGCGATTGGCACTTGGGTTATTTCAGAGGCACTGGGAATATGCTTCAGCAACTGGGGGTATGTGAGATACGGGATGGGTCTGTTCATCCAGCCAGCGTATAAACTCTCCATGTCCACCCTCTATTATGCCGGGGTCATTCTCTCGGTGGGAGCGCTGGGGGTTGTGTTTTATCTGCTTCGGTCGAATCTGGGTCTCGCACTGATGGCCATTCGGGATGACGATGTGGCTTCTGAGGCTATGGGGGTGAATATCTTTCGATGTAAGTTTACCTGTTTCCTGCTGAGCGCCTTTATTACGGGTATGGCTGCTGGGTTAATGTACCTGAACACCATATTTATCCAGCCCTTTGAGGCGTATGGTATCGGCTGGACGGTGAAATTGTTATTTATCGTCATCATTGGGGGTATGGGAACTTTGGAAGGTCCGATCATCGGTGCCGTCATCTATGTGCTGCTACAGCAATATCTATCAGAATATCTGGGTTATAACTTGATTATCCTGGGTGTGATCACCATCCTGGTTATTCTAGTCGCTCCCAGAGGCCTGATGGGCACTTTCCTCCAAAAATTTCATGTTGGGCTTTTTCCTGTGCGGCGTCAATAGAACAGGAGGAAGGTCCTTCAAATATTGACCCGTCACCCTTTGTTCGTAGAAGCACCTTACCTCTTTTCGAGCCCAATTAGCCACCATCCCTCAGGACTTTTTTTCAGCAGTAGAAAATTTATCCAATATCGATTCAGAAATATGCAGCGGGAACATTTTTTAAACATTTTTTTTGAACCTAAATCTGTGGCGCTCATCGGCGTTTCAAGAAAAACGGGAAGGGGGTCCTTCAATGTTTTAGAAAATCTCATCCGATTTGGGTACGAGGGAAACATGTACCCCGTTAATCCAAATGGAGGTGAAGTACTTAACTTCAAAGTTTACCCAAAAGTGGAATTTCTGCCGGAGGGAATCGATCTGGCCGTCATTATGACTCGGCGCGATGTTGTCCCCGCGGTTTTAGAGAAATGTGCCAAAAAGGGAATGCGGGGAGCGATCATAATAACCGAAGGCTTTTCTGAGGCCGATCCGGAGGGCAAATTTCTTCAAGCCAGGATAGACGATACTGCGAGCAGTCGCGGCATCCGGGTCCTCGGGCCGAACTCCATCGGTATCATGAACTCATTCGGTCATTTCAGTTCATCTTTTGTTCCTCTCCCTCAACCCTTGGCGCCCGTTGCTCTTATTTCTCAATCCGGAGGGTTTTTTGAAGGGTTTCCTGATTGTGCTTTTGGGAAAGGAATTGATCTGGGAAATACGTGTGATGTGGATTTTCCAGACGCGATTTCATATTTTGAAGAGGACGATGATATTCGACTCATTGTCCTATATGTGGAGAGTATCAAAAACGTTTCAGAGTTTATCCTCATCTGCAAGCGAGTCGGCCGGTCGAAACCGATCATTGTCATCAAGGGGGGCAGAGGTGAATTTGGGGGCAAGGCTTCCGCCTCCCACACGGGTTCCTTAAGTAGCAGAGATCCGTTATACAGAGGGATGTTTCGCCAGGCAAAAATCTTTCAAATCGATTCTGCTGAGGCCATTGGAGATATTACAAGAGGCTTTCTCTCTCTACCCCCTTTCAAAGGCAATCGTGTGGCTGTAGTGACGCCCACTGGAGCCGGTGCAATCATGGCGCTCGACGCCATGGAAAATCAGGGTTTTCGCCCGGCAGAACTTACAAGAAAGACCATCGATGAAATCGCACATCTGTTTAAACCCTGGATCCATGTTGGAAACCCCCTTGATCTGCTGTCGGCCGGAATGGCGCATGGGTACAAACACGTCTATTCAAAGGTCCTTGAATCATGCCTGAGAGATGAGACGGTCGACATTGTCTTGGCCATATGTGGGGCCTATACCGTGAAAACAATAAAAGAAGTGATGAAGAGATCTCCCCAAAAGCCTGTCATTCTGTGGGTTCTTGGGGCCGACAAATCCTTGATAGAGAAAAGGACAGATCTGTATGGTATCCGATCCTATTATGATTCGCCGGATCGTGCCTTTTCCGCCTTAAAAGTAATACGTGAGCATTACATACGGAGAGCCATGACAAATTAGGTATTACTTCAATCGAGAAAAAATCCTCAATGGATAACTTCGAGAGATAATCGAATGAACTCGATCCCGTTTTGAATGATGGATTGGTTTCATATGAGATATCCACCGTACATGGATGCTGGGGAGAAAGATCAGAATGTGTTGCATATTCGAGGCCTATCCAAGTCATTCGGTGGCCTGATGGTCATCCGAAATCTGGGGTTTTCCTTGGCCAGGGGTGAAATTCTAGGGGTCATCGGACCGAACGGATCCGGGAAAACGACACTGTTCAATATGATTACGGGCTTTCTTAAACCCAATGGAGGAGAAATAAAGTTCCTGGATCGCAATATTACGAATAAGAAACCTTCCACCATCTGTAAAGCCGGAATCTCAAGGACGTTTCAACTGGTCAAGCCCTTCCCTCACTTGACTGCGTTGGAAAACGTGATGGCCGGGCGTTCCTATGGAAGGAAACCCGCCAAAAACATCAGACAGGCCAGGGAAGAGGCGAATGAGATCATGGAATTTACGGGTCTCATCGACAAACAAATGATTGTTGCGGGACAACTCAATCTCATCGATCGAAAAAGGCTCGAAATCGCCAGGGCCCTGGCTACTAGACCTTTGTTGCTGTTGCTGGATGAGGTATTTGCGGGCCTGAATCCGTTTGAAGTCGAAGAGGCCCTTTCGCTGATCCGAAAGATCAAAGACCTGGGAATCACCCTTATGGTCGTAGAACACGTCATGAAGGTGATCTTAGGGGTATCCAACAGGGTAATCGTACTCAGCTATGGTGGAAAGATATTCGAAGGCCTTCCTGAGGAGGCCTTACAGGATAGAAATGTCATAGAGGCCTACCTGGGAGAGGATTTCCGTGCTTAAAGTTGAGGGTGTGGATGCCTATTATGGTGATCTTCAAGCCCTGTGGGGTGTTAGCTTCAACGTTGAAAAAGGGGGAATCGTTGCCCTCATCGGGTCTAACGGCGCCGGGAAAACAACCGTCCTCAAGACCATATCCGGGATCCTCCGGCCCAGGGAAGGCCATATCAGATTCGGGGATATCCGTTTGGACGGCAAACGGCAACATGAGATCGTGGAGGCCGGTGTTTCCATGGTCCCGGAGGGGAGAAGGCTTTTCCCGGAGATGACGGTTCTTGAGAACCTGGAGATGGGGGGCTTCATCGAAAGGGCAAGGAAGCGTAAAGACTCGAGCCTCATCTGGGTCTATGAGATTTTTCCTGTGCTTGAAAAGAGGGTGAATCAAATGGCCGGGACCTTGAGCGGAGGGGAGCAGCAGATGCTGGCCATAGCGCGCGGATTGATGTCCCTTCCCAGTTTGCTGCTTATGGACGAGCTCTCCTTAGGGCTTGCACCCCTCATCGTCAAAACGCTCTATAACGTCATCGAAGAGATCAACCAGAGTCGGGGTATAACGATTCTTCTGGTGGAACAGAATGTGAGGTATGCGCTCGAAACGGCAGACTTGGGGTACATCATCGAGAATGGCCGTGTCGTCGGACATGGAAAAGCGAGAGAGCTGTTAGACAGCCAAGAAGTGAAGAGTGCCTACCTGGCTATAGGATGATGAACGATGACCTACTTCCTGCAGATCATGAGCTATGGGATCATCAATGGGTCCTTCTATGGCCTGGTGGCGTTGGGGCTGTCCCTGGTCTTTGGGGTGATGAGTTATCTGAACGTAGCCCACGGTGCACTCATCATGATAGGCGCTTATGGAGCCTTCTGGCTTTTTCATCTTCTGAAAATCGACCCTTTTGTATCTATCGCCATCTTCATGCCGGTCTTCTTTCTTTTCGGGCTCGCGCTCTTCAAGGGCCTATTCAAATCACTCATAGATTACTCCGAGCATGAGCGAATTAAGATCTCTCTCCTAATCTCATTCGGCATGCTGCTCATCTTGCCCAATCTGGCCATTCTTTTCTGGACGGCTGATGAGAGGGCGGTCACCACCAGTTATTCAGGGAAGGTGCTGTCCCTCCTGGGTCTCCGGTTACCATATACAGGCCTGGCGACCGTTGTATTGGCGATCATAGTCATCCTTGCCCTCCATCTGTTCCTCACAAAAACCTACTTTGGAAAATCGATTCGGGCGGTTTCCCAGGACCATGAAGCCGCCGGGTTGATGGGGATTAACACGGCGAAGACCTATTTTGTTTCATTTGCCATCGGTATCGCGCTGGCAAGCGTACCCGGTGTTCTTGTGGCCCTGCAGGGATTCAACCCTGGTTTTTCGTTCGAATTAACCAACAAGGCCTTAATCGTCGTCATCCTTGCCGGTGTAGGCAGCATCAACGGAATTCTCTTTGGGGGGTTACTGCTGGGAGCGGCCGAGGCGGGCAGCGTATTTTTCCTGGGAGCTGCCTATCGTGAGGCCGTAGGCCTTGTTCTATTCGTCCTTTTCTTACTGTTCAGACCACAAGGGTTATTGGGGAAACGTTCATGACGGGAACGAAAGGAAAAACTGGGTTTATCGTTCTGGGCATGCTCCTCGTGGCTCTTCTGCTGATCCCCCTTTTCATCAAGCAGGACTATTATCTGAGCATCGTGTTCCTTGTGGGACTCTATACCATACTCTCGCAGAGCTGGAATATTTTCGGTGGTTATTGCGGTCAGATCAATCTGGGCCAGGCAGCCTTTTTCGGGATTGGGGCCCTGAGCGCTCGATACATCTGGGTCGCAGGGATCCCCTATTTTCTAGCTATATTTGCAGGAGGGCTTGGTGCCGTACTTCTCGCATGCGTCATCGGGATTCCTTCCCTGAAGCTGAAAGGCCATTACTTTGCCATAGGAACTCTCGCCCTGGCCATGATATCCGTGATCATGGTGACAGACATGCTGCCCGGTGTCAATTTCCTTCCCCCGGCCTTAAGCGCCGGGTACAGTCTCGTGGAAAGATACTATCTCGGTTTGCTCGTTGCCGCCGGAACCGTCTGGGGGACCTATATATTGGCCAACTCCAAGCTGGGTCTGGCCATGCTTTCCATAAGGGAGGACGAGGATGCGGCGGAGGCTATCGGTATCAGTACATTCAGAACCAAGGTTGTTTCCCTGATGATCAGCTCGTTCGTTGCCGGAGTTGCCGGGGGGCTTTTCGCCATTTATTCAGCGAGTTTTTACCGCTACGTGCCTTTTGAATTGTGGTGGTCTTTCGACCCGGTCCTGATTACGTTTATCGGCGGGTCCGGAACCGTCATCGGCCCTGTGATCGGATCCATCTGTTACGTGATCCTAAAGGAGATATTTGCGATAAGTCTGGGGCAGGTCAATGTCCTCATATTCGGTGCCGTATTCATAATGATCGTCCTCTTTTTACCGAAAGGGCTCATAGGGATGTTGGAGAAGCTTCAAAAGGCTAAGAATTTCTTACGTTAGCTGATGGGGGGTGATACTCTAAACGGCAAAGTTTTCGGTTTTCTGGTGAGTGGCAAAAAAGCATTTAATCAATTCCTTGAATAGAGGAGGGCAAAATGGGCAAGAAGAGTTTAACACAAGTATTCGTCGTCTTCGTATTTATTCTTGGTACATGGATATCCCAAGCGCCGGTGCTTGCTGGGCCTCCGGAGGCGATTAAAATAGGTGCTGTCTTGCCGCAGACGGGCGGAATGGCGGCGGGAGGCAAAGAAATAGAATCAGGCTACGAGCTTTTTGTAGAACATATAAACAAGGAAGGCGGGGTATACGTCAAGGAATTCGGCAAGAAACTTCCTATTGACCTCATCATGGTGGATGACGAATCAGATCCTGTGAAGTCCGCTGCAAGGCTTGAAAAACTCAATTCCGTAGACAATGTCGTCGCTTATCTGGGCGGTTTCTCATCGCTGCTCAATGTAGCAGGCATGTCCATCGCGGAGAAAAACAAAGTACCCTGGGTCGGCGTAACCATCGCCGTTGAGGCCCCGTTAAAGAAGGGTTTCAGGTACGTTTTCGTGCCTTTCGGTATGTCCGGATCGCAGACCAGAGGCTTTTTTAACGTGCTCGACTCCATTCCCAAAAATGAGAGGCCCCGAAAGGTCGTCAATTTCGAATTGCAGACCGACTGGGGACTTGAATGTGGGAATCATATAGATAAGCTCGCAAAAGAACGGGGATACGATGTCGTGGTTGAAAAGTATGCCCCGTTCACAAGGGATTACTCTTCCATGATCCTAGCGGCCAAATCCGCAGGAGCAGATGCCTTATTTTCTGTCCCCACGCCGCCACAAGCCATAAGCCTAGTCAAGCAGATGAAGGAATTGGATTACGCGCCAAAGATCACGTGTTTTATCAGGGGCGCTGATTTCTGGTCTTACTGGGAAGCTTTAAAACAAGACGCGAACTACATCATATCTGACGGTAACTGGGATGAGCACATGCCCTATCCCGGCAATGAAAGACTGCGAAGCGATTATCTTGCAAAACATCCGGGCGTTAAGTCTATCGGTGTGGCCGTAGGATCAGCGTATGCTGCGGGACAGGTCTTGGCAGCCGCGATTGAAAAAGCGGGGAATTTAGACAGGGAAAAAATACGAGACGCCCTCGCAGGTACCGATATGATGACGGTGAAAGGGCCTGTTAAATTCAGAGAGAATGATACCGCCGAAGTGGTCTATGCACTCCGTCAGTGGCAGAATGGCCAGCAAAAGATCATAACACCGCCAGAAATAGCAAACTCTAAAGTGCTTCTGGCTCCCCCATGGAGCAAGAGGTGAACCAGGCACCTATCCGAGCGTAGCGTTCCTGTCTGAACCGAGGGACACATATGCTGCTTCCAAAGTTTGAGCACCTGAGGCCAGGCTCCCTGGAGGAGGCCTCAAAGCTCCTCCGTGAGTATGGGCGATCAGCCCGGTTGGTTGCCGGGGGGACGGACCTCATTCCGCGCATGAAATATGGTCTGGCCACGCCGGAGGTGGTTGTCAGCCTGAAAGGGATTTCTGCCAGGGCTTCCCCCACAGATAAGCCATGAAAAGAGGGCGCCCTCCCGCCAGTCACTCCAGAAAAGGCGCCATGACCATCCGTCTATAGGGGGTCGGGTTCGGCGGTGCTTTCACAGGCCGATGTAAACACTTTTGAAGGTTCCCGATATTTAGGAGGTCTTCCGTGAAGAGACTGATAGAGCTCATGGTCAATGGCGAAAGATGGGATGTAGCTGTCCAGCCCTGGACCACATTGCTGGAAGTGTTGCGGGATCAATTGGGCTTCACCGGTACCAAGGAAGGGTGCGGGACCGGTGAGTGCGGTTCATGCACCGTACTGGTTGATGGCCAACCCATTTTATCCTGTCTGGCACTTGCCGTGGACTTCGAGAAAAAGCAGGTTGTGACAATAGAAGGCTTGGCTGAAAAGGGAAAACTGACGGTCGTACAGCAAGCCTTCCTGGACAATGGCGCGGTTCAATGTGGCTTCTGTACACCGGGCATGGTTCTTTCAGCTACCGCATTGTTAGAAGAGAATCCACATCCTACGGAGGTCGATATCCGGAAGGCTTTGGAAGGGAATCTCTGTCGATGCACCGGGTACAACAAAATCATTGAGGCGGTCGGTGAAGCCGCACAAGTCGGTGAAGCCGCACAAGTCGGTGAAGCCGCACAAGTCGGTGAAGCCGCACAACGGGTGTCTGCCGGAGAAAAGTGAAAGAGAGCGATCCATGACAGAACGATTGGACTATATTGGAAAGCGAATTGCTCGTAAAGACGGACCCGAAAAGGTAACAGGCCGAGCTCAGTACACGGTGGACATCAGGTTACCGGGCATGCTGGTGGGTCGTATCCTTCGCAGTCCCCATCCCCATGCCAGGATTCTGAATATCGATACCTCCAGAGCCGAACGCCTCCCCGGAGTAAAGGCGATCGTCACCTCTAAAGACACATCGGGAGCCATGCACGGCTTTGTGGAGACTCCCCGATATCCGCCTGACCAATATCTCCTCGCTACGGAGCGGGTGCGATATATAGGGGAGGAGGTGGCTGCAGTGGCAGCCAACGATCCTTATGTGGCGGAGGAAGCCCTCAGTCTGATTGAGGTAGATTATGAACCTTTGCCGGCCGTTTTTGACCCTGAAGAGGCGATGCGACCCGGAGCTCCGGAGATCCACCCCACGCATCCCAAAATAAAAGAGCCTTATTCCAACGTCGCAGGGAAAACAGAGACCCGGTGGGGGGACATCGAAAAGGGCTTCTCAGAATCCGATTATGTTAGAGAAGATCGATTCGAGAGCCACCTCAGAACACATGGCTATTTGGAGCCTCAAGCCACTGTGGCCAGTTATGAGGGAGGAAAACTGAACGTTTGGACATCGAGCCAGGGTCCGTTCATTAAGAGAGCCAAGCTGGCTCAAACCTTGAGGCTGCCCTTCTCGGGCGTACGCGTGCATAAGGCCTATGTGGGCGGAGCTTTTGGGGGGAAGGTGGATCTCTTCTCCCATGAGTATTGTGCCTCGCTCCTATCCATGAAGGCAGGCTGTCCGGTGAAGTTCGTTGCCACTCGGGAGGAGATTTTTACGGCATATCGCCACGGGCAGCCCCTTATCGTAGAGATCAAAACAGGCGTCAAGAAAGATGGTACCCTGGTAGCTCAGCAATATCGAGTGATCAACAATTGTGGCGGTTATCGGGGGAGCGGCGTCGTGGTGATTTTCCTGGCATGGGGCTACATGATGCCCCCATATCGTTTCCCCCATTTGAAGTATGAAGGCTACGCTGTCTACACGAATAATCCCGTAAGAGCACCCCAACGCGGCCATGGCTGCCCTCAAATTCGGTTTGCCGTGGAATCACATCTGGATATAATCGCAGAGGAGATTGGCGTAGATCCCACGGAAATCCGGCTGAAAAACGCCCGTAAACCGGGTGAGCAACTACCAAACGGCGATAATGTACACAACTATGGTCTTATGGAGTGTATAAAAAAGGCTGCAAAACATACCGATTTTCAGAAGAAATACGGCAAAAGCCGGGCGGCTTCACCCCCTGGAGAACGCCTCCGACGCGGGATTGGCATGGGTGTGAGTTCCTATATGAGCGGTTCCCTCATTTATCCGAACAGTTCTTCCGCAGTGGTGAAGATGAATGATGATGGATCAGTCAGCTTGCTGACTGGAGCCCTGGATATCGGTCAAGGTGCTGAAACCATTCTCTGTCAGATCGTGGCAGAGGAACTGAAGGTGCCCATAGAGGAGATTCAGGTGATTGCCGCAGACACGGAAACGACCCCAGTGGATATTGGGTCGTGGATTAGTGCCAACGCCTACGTGTCTGGAAACGCGACACGGATGGCCGCCGCTGAAGTGCGCAAAAAACTGTTGGACATTGCTGCTGAGGAGCTTGAGGCGAATGTGGAAGACCTGGTGCTGGAGGACAAGACTATTTACGTGGTTGGTTCTCCTGCGCGGAAACTGACATTTGAAAAGCTTGTGGCCGCCAGTATCCAGAAACGTCATGGGGATCCAATTATCGGGGAAGGGCACTGGCGTGCGATGCGTGACGTTCCCTTTCATCCAAGCCTGGCAACCACCCAGGGACGATGGAGCGAAAACTATGCCTCTGACGCTCAGGTGGCAGAGGTTGAAGTGGAGATGGAAACCGGGCAGGTTCGTTTGCTCCGGGCGGTGACGGTGCACGATTGCGGCTTTCCCATCAACCCGCTCCTCATCGAAGGACAGGTAGACGGCCAAGTTTCCATGGCCCTTGGCCACGCCCTTCTGGAGGAGGTTTTGATGGAGGAAGGCCGTACGCTGAATCCGAGCTTTCTGGATTACCGAATGCCCTCCACCCATCATATGGCTAGATCAGAATGTGTAGAGGTGATTACTGAAAGCTATGAAACGGGCCAAGCTTATCGAACAAAGGAAGTGGGGGAGGGGCTGGTTTCGGGCATATTAGCCGCCATTGCCAACGCCATTTATGATGCCGTAGGAGTCAGGCTTTACTCTACTCCTTTCACCCCGGAAAAGATTCTCAGAGGATTAGGGAAAATCGAATAGTCGTCTCTGAGGCCTTTTTCACAGCGCACAGGAGTGATTTTATTTCAGGATATCCCATGATCGGTTCCCGGCACTCCGTGTCCGTCAGAAGGTTCGCATTGGCCTCCCCGGGCCAGCCGTGAGGGACGAGCACAACCCCCTCGGCAACCCTCGGTTCCACCCTGGCCTTCATTTTGACTCTGCCGCGGTTTGTCTCGACAATGATCATGTCCCCGCTGTTGATGCCGTACTTGTGCGCCGTTTCCGGCCCCATCTCAGCGAGCGGCTCTGGGCTCATGTTTTTGAGCGATTTAACCCCGCGGAACTGCCCGTGGGTGTAGTAGAGATTTCTGTTCCCTGTGGAGAGGATAAGGGGGTATTTGTCAAGGAGTTCAGGCGTGCTGAGAGGGCTTCTGTGCGGCTCAAGATAAGTGGGCAGGGGGTCGGCGCCGACTTTCTCAAGAGCGTCGCTGTAAAGTTCGATCCTTTGTGAGGGCGTCGAAAACCCTCTGGTTCCCATGCCATAGGTTTTCTTCTGGTAATAGGCACCCTCTGGATGCTCATTCAGGAGCTGGTCGAAGGTGAGGCCTGAGGGTTGAAGCTCAAAGGCGACCAGTTCTTCCTCGGACTTCCACGGGAACTTGTCCCCCATCCCCAGTTTTTTTGCCAGTTCCGTGTAAAACTTCAACTCTGACCAGCTTTCGTACAGGGGCTCTATCGCTTTCTTTCTCAGCATCAAGTAGGGCAGGCAATGGCATACGTTGTATGAGTAAGCGAGTCCCCACTTCTCAAGGTGCGAACAAGCAGGGAGGACATAGTGGGCAAACTGTCCGGTCTCTGACATGAAAAGATCATGGACGACCAACAATTCCAGCTTCTTGAATGCCTCTCTGAAAGCGTTGGAGTCGGCCATGGAGATGAGGGGGTTTCCCCCGACCACGAGAAAAGCTTTGATCTTCTCAGGAACGCTTTCAGGCACACAGGTTACCACGCCGTAAGGGCTCTTCCTGCCCCAGACCTCGTAAAACAGGGGATACTCATCAGCGCCCAAAGGCTCTCCTTCGACTTCCATCCCCACGTTCCCCAGCTTCAACCTGGGGCTGATCACCCACCCGCCTGGGATGTTCACGTTGCCCGTAATGACCTGAAGGACGGAGAAAGCCCTGCTGTTCTGAGTGCCGTTTGCGGTCTGGTCCTGGGTGCAGGTTCCCTGGTAGATGCCTGCCCCCTTGGTCGTGGCGAAGAGCCGGGCCAGCTTGCGAATATCATCCGCTGGCACCCAGGTGATTTTCTCAGCCCACTCGGGTGTGTACTTCTTCATGTGTTCCGTCAGCTTGTCAAATCCCATCGTATACGTATCGATGAACCCTTTGTCGTATAGCTTCTCATCGATGATCACATGGATCATCGCTAGAGCCATGGCGCCATCCGTGCCCGGCCTGATCTTAAGGTACATGGCTGCCCGGTCGGCATAAGGGATCTTCTTTGGATCGATGACGACGATTTTTGCACCTCTCTTGAGATTCTCCTCAATGGCCAGCATCAAGGGAAAATCAGACTGGTGAGGGTTATGGCCCCACAGGATGTACAGTTTGGAATCAAGCTCCTCTGTGGGATATTTACCGAACGTGATCTGGCGGGTCCGGATCCTCATCCTGTAGCAAATGCTCTCCACGGAGAAGAAGTTGGGAGAACCGAAAGCAGCCTTGAATCTTTGGGTCAGGCCTGCCATCTCCAGGTTTTCCACACCGATGGATCCGCTGAAAACCCCCAGTACGGATGGCCCGAATTGCTCCTTCAATCGAAGGAGCTTCTGGGCAATTTCCGTGAGCGCATGGTCCCAGGTCACCCTCTCCCAGTTTCCATTGGCCCTCTTCATCGGGTACTTGATCCGGTTGGGATCATAGACGTTGTCGAGGGCAGCCTCGCCCTTGGGACAAAGTCGCCCCTTGTTCAACGGATGGGATTCTAACCCGAGAATCTTCACCGCTTTGCCGTCTTCAACCGTGACCCTTGTCCCACAGCTGTGGTAGCAGAGGGTACAATCCGTCAGGACTTCTTTGAGATTCTTTGCCATAGAGTGAAAAACCTCCCTCTACGAACGGGTTTCTTGTATATGAGCTGCTATCGCGTCCCAGGAATTCCTGCGATAATTTCACAATTCCCGGGCAGCCCCACAGATTGTGCACGGCTGAACATAGGGTCGCATTGACTGCTTTTCCTTGCACCGTCCGGCCTTCGTAGCCGAAGTTACTTCGGCGGAGTAGGCCGCACCCTGCACCGTGAGCCGTTCCTGTGCCTGCCCGGCGATCACTCTTTCTACTGGGAGCAACAAATTGTTTGCGTGGCATAACTGCGCGGGGCATGGGGGTTTTCTGAAGTGACTGGCGGGAGGCCGCTGTCCTTTTCGTGACTTATCCGTGGGGGAAGCCGCAGCCCTGAGCCTGTCGAAGGGAATGCGGAGGGGGCAGAACTCCCCCATGGATAAGTCACTGAAAAGACCAGGCCGGGAGACTTGGAACGAAAGAAAGGCCCCATGCCCCGCGAAAATGTAAACAATATATTGCTCTCCTTAGTAACATTATGGAGGCGTTCAAACTGCCCATAAGGCGATACACAATCGTAAGTAATCTTTATGAGCCTTTCGTCCTGTTGTCAACCCGGAATTCTTACTCGATTCCCAGCTTCTGTTTGATATCCTTTCGCAAGACTTTCTTGTCATGCTTTCCCGCTTCCGTCATGGGCAGCGTATCCACAAACTCGAAGCGCTCGGGGATCAAAAGCTTTGAAGCCCCTTTGGCCTCCATGAATGATTTGATTTCTTCGGGGCTGAGCTTCATTCCTGCCGCAAGCCGCACATACGCACACACCCGTTCGCCCACTTCCTTATCGGGCATCCCGATGACGGCGGCATCCGCAATACCAGGGTGAGCACAGAGCAAGTCCTCCACCTGTCCCGGACTGATGTTCTCCCCGCCCCGGATGATGATATCCTTGATCCTGCCCGTAATCTTCAAGTATCCATGTTCATCAATGCGCGCCTGGTCGCCTGTTCTGAAAAAGCCGTCGCTGGTGAAGGTCTTCTTGTTCTCTTCCGGGTTCTTGAGGTAGCCCGCAAAGATGCCGGGCCCCTTGGCCGCCAGCTCACCATCCCGGTTGGGCGGCAGAGGATTGCCTTTCCCATCAATGATTCTCACATCCTCGTAAGGACAGCACGGCTTACCCACGGTATTGCAGATTGCCTCGATATCGTCTCTCAGGCTCGTCCTGCAGAGCAACCCCTCGCTCATTCCGAACTCGTTGATATACGTGCAGCTGAGTTTTTTGTAGACCTCCCTGATGAGGTCAGGCGTGCTCGGTTCGCCTCCGGCAGATATTTTCTTGAGAGATCCGAGATCATAATTGCCAAGCTCAGGAAGCTCTGTGAGGCGCCTCACCAGGCTTGGTACCGTGGGCATGTACGTTACCTTCTCAGTCTGGATCAAGCTGCAAATGTCTGAGGGTCTGGTGGAGTCAGCGAGAACCAGCTTGAAACCGAAAAGGAATGACCCCACCACATTGAGCAAAGCGAGATTATGGCCCACCGGCACGATAATGAGGGCAATATCCCCCGGATGCATTTCCCAGGCCTTGTGGATGAACTCCACATTGCTGATATAATCGTTATGAGTCCTGGGAATCCCTTTCGGCAGCCCTGTTGTACCCCCCGAAGGAAGCACATGGGCCACATCGGTCGGCTCAGGTCTCCGCTTCTCCAATAGCCCGAAATCGGACGACGAGAGCTTGGGTTCCATAAGGCTTTCAAGGGAAGCTGTAAAAGGCTTCCCGGCTTTTTGCGCCCGCACGGAGATTACATGCTTTAGCTGGGGATTTTGATGTCTTACTTCATCGATAAAGGAGAGATAATCCATCTTTCTGTAAACATCCGGCACGATCCATGCCTTAGCCTCGGTGAGCTGACCGAGATGACTCACCTCCAGTTGCCTGTAGCCTGAAATCAAAATCACAGGAATCGCGCCGATTTTTTGCATCGCAAAGTAGGCGATCACATATTCCGACCAATTGGGGAGCTGCAAAAGCACGCAGTCTCCTTTTTCGATGCCCAACCGGATGAGGCTCACAGCCAAACGGTTCGCCCTGTCTCTCACCTCTGCACCAGTAAGCCTCCCCTTGTCATCCACAACAGCCTCTTTTTGCGGGAAGACATCGGCAAACCGGTCCAGGACATCCCCTAAGGTGAGCCCCATCCACCACCTATACTTGCTGTATCGCTGAGCATCCTCTGCTCCATGTTTCGGTAATCCCCTGAGGTTCATGGCTGTCTCCTCGTGATGCGAGGGCTGCCCTTGCTGACGAGGTATGCGTTGTCAGCGAGTGCAGCCTGGTGGTATCAAGCCTCCTTCTTAATGTTACCCGGACGGGCCATGTTCGGCACAACCCATGCCACCCCTTCTTCTCCAGGATAGCCTTCAAACTTCTCCTTCACTCTGAAGGCCATGCTCGTCTTGACACATCAGGGCGATGCAGAGATGTTTTTGACCAATGCCTGTACAAAGCCGTACACATCCGCCTCCTGGTAGGTAGCTCGCAGGCCCAGCGCTTGAGCAAATTCTCGATAAAGATTAAGCTTTTTTGAGTCCTCCATCGAAAGAATCTCAGTTGTGGAAATCCCTTTCTCCCTGAGTTGCCCCTGGAGGGCCCCGGTCAGCTCGGTGATCCATGCAGACGCTTTCTCCGCGGGTTCCGCACTGAAGGGCGACCGCTTTTTGTCGTACATGATATGCTCTGTCTTCCCGCCCTCTTTGACCGTCACCTTTTCGTCCATGAGATACATCTTTGTTTCACCAGGGCCGAGAAGAAGGATACGCTCCAGCTTGCTCGGAAGCCGGTTAACGAGGTGTAGCATGGGATAGTCCTCCGGGACCTCCACCGAAAGCCTGCCCACCTGTTCAACCCTTTCAAGGCTATAGTAGCGAAGAAGTTCGGTCCCGGCCTTCTCCATGCCGATGACCTCATGCCACCCGTCCTTCCAGCGAAGAAGAAGGTAATGCTCCGTCTCAGCAACCGTGGGCGGTACCGGGCACACGCCCAGCTTTGCGAGTTCAAGCCTTCCCTGATGGCTCAAATCGGCAAAAGCCGCTTCCTTCCGGTTTCCATCATCGTACTCGACGATCACACGCCTTGGTAAACTCATGGTCACTCCTTCTTCTTGAGCAGCCCCTTCAGCTCGCGGAAATCGGCGATTTTGAAGTCAGCTTCGGATCCGCCCATGTCCACATAACCCGTAAACTGCACTGTTTTGAATCCTCTCTTCTTCGCAGGGACAATGTCCGTCTGGATCTTGTCCCCCACCATGACTCCCTCTGAGGCTGAGATCCCCCTGGCT
>JAHECH010000490.1 GCA_024641835.1 Deltaproteobacteria bacterium | reverse complement strand
TCTCTTCCCATTCTCCTGGAGTCAGCTCTCCTGGCTTACTCAAGACTTCATAGGGAATTTCCACCTTGCCCAGGTCGTGAAAGAGCGCGCAAATGCCGAGCTGTTCCAAAGAATTGCGGGAAAGGCCGATTCGGTTGCCAAGACAAAGGGAGAGGACGGCGACATTCACTGAATGGGTGTAGGTGTAATCATCATAGTCCTTGATCGTGCTCAGTCCAAGAAAAAGGCTCTCATCCTCGATGACACTGTCCACCATATTTTGCACGATGCGCTTCGCTTTTCGGACTCCCGCATTTCCCTGGAAAGTGATCTTCTGCGATACGTCTTTCACCGACGCAAGGGCATTCATATAGGTCTTGCGGGCTTTCTTCCGGCGGTCCTCTTCTGGAATTTTTCGTTTCAGCTCCGCACCGTGTAAGATGGTGACCCAGGGAAAGCTGACCGTGCTATTGAGCCATTCCTGGGGGTTCTCTTGCCCCGCAGCACTGATGAGAAGGCGAAGGAAGGCGAGAACGTCATCGAATGGCGCGGTTCGCACTTGCGGATGCAAGACCAATCCGTCGAGACCGCGGCGGTGGAAGAAGTCCACGATGGCGCGAATGAGACGGACGAGATCCCTTCTGAAATGTAGCCTTTCCCCTTGAACAAAGATCCGCCCCTCGGAGATGAGAATTTTGAGATCCACGTTAGGGCTCATCTTCAAGAGGGTCTCATGGAAAACCTGGAGGCAGGCCTTGACCAGTTGGTTGTTGTCACGATGGATGAGGACGGTCTGAAGGAGACGGTAAAAAGCCTGGAAAAGGCTTTCTTCCCAAGTCATCGGGCGTTGATATAGCGCATCGACTCTCATCATTGCTCCGAGGGACCTCCCAGCCCTCCTGAGACCGTCGCCGCTGCGCTGCGAATGGCTGGATAAATGCTCTGAAGGGCCTGGTCCAAGGTCTCTCTTGCTTTTTCCGTGCCCAGAGCAGCGAGGGCCCAGGCTGCACCCTGGCGCCTTGGGGAAGCGCGGAGCCTGGATACTAAGTTGCCTCCTGCGAGCGCTTTGCTGAGAAAGGGAACAGCCCGATCCGTCCCGCATCGTCCCAAAGCGTGGAAGCAGGCAACAAGAAGACCGTTTTCGTCATTTCCGAACTTGTGACTTCTCAAATACTCCAGAAGAATTTTTTCAGCTGCTTCGCTCCTGCGTGAACCAAGATACTTGATCAGAAGCTGCCTGAT
Organism: Deltaproteobacteria bacterium; assembly: GCA_024641835.1. Lineage (GTDB taxonomy): Bacteria > Desulfobacterota > DSM-4660 > Desulfatiglandales > HGW-15 > JAHECH01. Next base: position 3,101 of record JAHECH010000490.1, on the reverse strand, counting down.
GGTCAGGATGGTGTCTTCCAAAAGGGGAGCCAATTTTTCAGGCACCCAGAGTCTTCGGACAATGATGGCCCTCAGGGCTTCCCAACGGATCCGATCAGAGGAATGGCGGACCAACTTAACGAGAGCTTGGGCTGAACTTGGGCACTCCAGCCGACCGAGCAATGGTACCAAAAGGTTAAGGAGTTCCTCATCGTCTTTGTAAATGATTTTTACTAAGGGCGTGGGATTGAGGCCGGCAAGGGAGACGATCACATCGCAAAGCATGGCTTGTACAGACGCGGGAGCCTCTGGAAGCATGAAGCCGAGAGGTTCTATGGCTTCGGGAGCGAGCAATCGAAGTGCTTCCCTGGCTTTGTCAATCTGAGAGACCTTGAGGGTGTGCCAGTTCTTAATGAGAACCTGCAGGAAGTTAGGTTGGGAGGTGGTGGCGAAAAATTTTTCGATTCGGGCGAGCGCCTGGGGTCTGGCGCTTTCAGATACTTTTTGGGCATATCTCAAGGTCTGAAGGATGCGCAAAGAAATTTCGAAGTCCTTTCGATCAAAAGACGCTCTCACCTCCTCTTCCATATAGTAGACAATGTAACCAAAAAATGCCTCATCAGCCTGGTTCTGGAGGATGTCTGCCATCATGTCCAATATTTCCTGGGTCGCATTCCGATCCTCCTCATAACGGACCATTTTCTCGAGTTCTTCCGCTTCCTCAACTGTCAATTGCTGGGCGGTGATATCAAGACCTACAATCTGTGGGGTACTCTGTGCAAATGCGGCAGGGGTTGGGACCTCGATGGGATTGGCCTTTTCACCCCTGTCCGAACGACTGAATTGAGCGAGGAGATCGTTCACCTCCCAGGGGGTGAAGTTCCCATCCTTATCCACGTCCAGGATGGTGTCTGCTGCTCCGTACCGGAAATGGGGTAACTGAGCTTCCCATATAGCAGTGACAATGTCGTCTTCAGGCACAGATGAAAGATTGCGGTAACGGTGGAGGATCCTGATCAGGGTGTTTGTCTCCTCCATCTCCATTCCCTTCAAGAAAGACAGTCTGAACACACCGTCCCGGAACAACGCGAGGGCGAAATCCCCTTCTTTGTCCGTTTCTTCGTAAACGAGTTCTTCCTCGAAGGAGAGGCCGTTTTTGTCAACATGTAAGGTGCAATCGCCGTATGTGCGGAGAAAGCGATCGAGATCATGCTGCAGCCGGGCGACGCTTTTCTTGCAGTAGGCATGATCCTCGGGATAAAGTGACAGCATCTTCTCTGATAGGTGAAGCGAAACGGCTACGGCCTTTGCCGCCTTTTTGGCCTGATCATCGTAAACAGGAGTGGATTGTCGGGCGTTCATACAGTCAGCTGGGCCTCATCTATCTTTTTGTATCCCCTGTTTCTTTGAACTTTTTCCTTCCCTCTTTTTTCGGAAGTCTCGTCACGGCGGGCTCGAGAGGGCATGGCGAAGCATGAGCCCCGGAAATCAGTGCGAACAACAAATTATAAACAAATCAAGCTCTTATGTCAAGCCTACGGATGGACAGGCAATGGGAGCCCAAGAAGGGCTCGTCAGGTTTTCATTCTCCCATGGATTCAGTAATTCTCCGCCAGAAGTTCAAAAAACGCTTGAGGGTGTTGACAGGTGGGGCACTTTGCCGGGGCTTCTGGAGCTTCAACCACGCGTCCGCAATTTCTGCATCTCCATAGAACCTTTTGGGTCTTCTTGAAGACGGTCTTGCTTTGCACGGCTTCGATGAGTTTGTTGTAGCGTCGTTCATGCCATTGCTCGACTACGCCAACCTGCTTAAAAGTCTCTGCCACATCTTTGAACCCTTCCTGGCGGGCGTCATCCGCAAAACCCGTGTAGAGGGTAGTCCATTCGAAATTTTCACCCGCCGCGGCTGCCTTTAGCTGGGCCAGGGTGTCACCGAAAACGCCTGCTGGATATCCGGCGGTGATCGCGGCCTCACCCCCTTGAAGTTGATTGAAAAAGACTTTGGCGTGCTCCTTTTCGTTATCAGCGGTCTCGAGGAAAATGCTGCTGATCTGTTCGTAGCCTTCTTTTCGGGCAATACTTGCTGCAAAGGAATAGCGGTTGCGAGCCTGGGATTCGCCTGCAAAAGCAGCGAGCAGGTTGTGTTCGGTCTTGGATCCCTTCAATGTCGGCATACTTCACTCCTTTCATGCTTTGGGTTTGTAAAGAGATGATCACCAAATTACCGATCAAGATACGACGTGTCAAGGTTACGAGTCTCTCTGTTCAACAACTAGAAGTCACTCCCGCCCCGCTTTTGCGGGAATAAACTCCAGCAGGAGTCCAGAGCGCCTTGAAAGATCTGGATTCCCGCGCAGGAGACTGTGTCGCAATTCCTTTTGCACGTCATTCCGGACGAGGGCGCTCCTAGCGGCCGAGCCCACCAGAGGCGGGCAAGCTCCGGAATCCAGAAAATGTCTGCTGTTACTGCCTCTTCTAGATCCCCGCTCGCGTCCCGCCTCAGGATTTTTCTTGATTTGCCCCGTGCTTCTCCTTAATATATGCAGGAATCAATTGCTGGCCGAAAGCACCTGCGTCCAACTTATCAGCCTAACCCGGTAGCCAACCGAAAATCAACTCTCAAAGCAATTCACTCATCTTCAAAGCATATTGATGCGTGTTCTTATTCAGACCGATGCCGCGGCACTACGCGCTGAGGATTGCAGCAGGCAATCCGGTCGGCAAGCAAGGTTGCCTCCGGTCTTGTTCCTGATCCGCCGCGGGATATAATTATCGAGCCCTGCATTTACGTGAAAAAGCCAGAATGCCCCGCTCGGAAGAGCGGGAATGAATGGCCACGGGGCTTCACGTCGGATAATGAGCAAGTTAGAGTGGCTTTTTCTATAGAAGAAGCCCCGTGCGGAAGCACGGGGTTCTTTACGATACCGGGTCATATTTCAAAGAGTTTTGAGAAACTTTCTCGTCTTCTTAGCTGCCTGCGGTGTGCATGAGCAGGGTTTGTCAGTAAATGAGTGTACGGAACTGCAAATACAGAAAGGGGGCAAGTCTATGTTGAATCAACCGTATTTAGACGTTCTTATCAAAGAAGAAGATCGCATGCTGAGGGATATGTTCCACAGTTT
>JAHECH010000489.1 GCA_024641835.1 Deltaproteobacteria bacterium | reverse complement strand
CCAGTACCGTTGTCCATCACGAGACGAAGGATATTGGTGATCAATTCCGAGGTCCTCCTCGGTAAGACCTGTCGTGGCTGGGGACTGTATTCCCAGATGGTCTTTCCTTGCCTGTCCTCGATCTTGGTAATGATGGGCACCATGTTCAGATTGAGCTTTTCGCCAATGGGATAAACTTTTCCCGTCATAATGGTGTGATAAGCAAGGGCCGCCTCAAGAATGCTGATGGAGTTGGCACCCAAAGGAAACGAAAGGACCGGATCGAGTTTGGTTGTGATTCCCATCTCCTTGGAAAGTTGAGTTACATACAGCAGGTTTACAAGCCTCTTGAAATCACTGAGGCGGTAAAGGAGTTCCTCATCATATTTCCTGAGGTTCGCCCATTTCTCATAGAGCTCCATCGTGCGAGACTGGAGTAAATCGATGATCCGCGAAGGCAAGAGGCCGTCGATCCAGATATCTTCTTCAGGTGTTCTGGCGAGCACTTCGAGGATACCCTTGATTGGCATGCTATGAAAACTGACCAGATCGCGCTCGCCTCCAGTGGGGGTATAAAATATAGTGTAATCCTGATTTTCGTCTACCCTGTAATAAAACGAAGCAAGCTCCCTGAAAATAGCCTCCTCGGTACTGGGCTGGCTGTTTTTCTCGTAATCCGCCGCAAGTTCTTTCACATTCTTGAGCTTTGCTTTCATTTCGGAGCTCAGTATTTGAAGTCTCGGGTAGCTTAAGCGGTATATCTGCATGTCTTCGGGAATGGTGAGGCTGAGCTGTTCGACATCCAGGGAGTAATGAAGCCGCCTCACGATGTCCAAGGCGCTTCCATACCCGCTGAAGATGAGGTCCGACTCGATATCTTTCTTCGCTTCCTCAAAGGCAGCCTCCATGATGTTTTCTTGCTCCATCATAATACCATACTTGTCTCGGATTCTGCTCGCATACTGCTCATAGGTTTCGTCCTGCCTTCTCGCGAGCCCCAGGATTTCAGTTAATTTCTTGAATTCACTCAGATTCAGGCGATCCGTGAGATGGTAGAGGAGCCAAACAGAGGCTAGATTCTCGGACTTTACACCCGCCCAGGTCATGGAGACATTGTCCGATTCCGGTTTATGGTCGGGTCTAGGAAGGTAGAAGGTGTTTTCGAAGCGAAACATGTCTTGCTGGTTCACGAGGGGGTCGAGGGTGTTCCAGTTGAGCTGCAAAGCCGCAGTGTAAAGAATGGGTTTGAAGATGGAACCGAGCTGTCTTTTCGCGTCCGCGGCGCGGTTGAAAAAGCGATCAAAAAACCCTCCTACCATGGCCTTGATCTCGCCTTGTTTGAGGACGACGATTCCGCCCTCCAGTTCAGGAATCTGGGATAGGGTCAGGTGCGGCTCGCTTTGGCTATCCGGCGTGCCTGCCATCCTTGCCGCCACGACATCCCCTGTGTGGAAGAGTTTCATGAATTCAGGGATATTGCTTCTGCCAAAAGTCGCCCATACCCCTGTTTTGCTTTTGATCCACGCATCACCTATAGGTTCAAGACCTTTATAGTCGATCATACCACCACCGCCATCCCAGGAGACTGCGAGGTAGGGATTGTTCTTGTCCCTGTGGACCTCCGTGATGCGGGAGAGAAACGGGAGATCCGTCTTTCCCTTTTTCTGTGCTTCGTCGGACAGTTCATTGTATCTTTCCATTGAGGGATTGGTTGCGTAGCCCGATAGTCTCACATCCACGAGGGGAAGATGGGTTCGAATGCTTCGCAGGGCACCCTCCTGGATTTCTTTGTTCAAGGAGGTGTAAATCTTGATGCCCGAGGTTGCGATATTCTCTATGCCCTGTTCTTGAAGGATGGCCTTGAAGTAATCAGAATCAAGCTGGTCTCGAATATAGTCCAAAACGACGTTAAGCCTGTAAGTAACCCTTCCTTCCTTAAACGGAACCTCCCTTGCTTTTGCCTGTTCATACTGTTCCCTGGTAATGAAGTTCATCCCCAGCATGTTCGCAAGGACAGCGTCCTTACGCAGTTTGGAAAGGCGTATAGCTTCTCTCTCTTCCGCCTTGGTCTTTTTTGTGAATGGGTTGTACCTGTTCGGGCTCTTCATTGAACCCGCGATGAAAGCAGCTTCCACAAGGTCCAGGTCTTTCGCCTCTTTGTCGAAATAATAGTTCGCAGCAATTCGAAGCCCTCTTCCAAAACCGGTAACGAAAAACTGGTTCACATACATCTCAAGGATCTCTTCCTTGGTGTATCTTTTCTCAAGGAGAATAGCCTGCATGAGTTCCTTTAACTTGGCCTTGTAGGACCTCTTTTCTCTCCTGAAAATGTTCTTTGCAGTCTGCTGGGTGATGGTGCTGCCCCCTTGGATCACTCTGCCAGCCCTCAAATTGGCGGCCATCGCGCGAAGCATAGCTTTCACATCAAAACCCGGGTGAGTGAAAAAGGTCCTGTCCTCGGTGGCGATGAGAGCTTTGATGAAAACGGGGGGGATGTCCTTGTACTCGATATATTTCCTGTGGGTCTTGTCAAAAAAAACACCGATAACATTTTTGCCGTCATCATAGTAGACAGGGCTCTCGGAGAAGATAATGCCCTCGATGAAGCCCCGGTCGATACGATCTGCCGCCTCGGTAGCGACCTCCTGGTAAAAATAGTAAAGAAAGACTCCTCCCGCTATAGTCAATGTCAAAAACAGAGCAGCCGATACGATAAGGATTTTTTTTATCATGGTCTAGAATCGTTATTCCTGGGCCACATCTCTCCACTCATCATCCCGCTGTGCTGAGCAATTCGTGGGAAAGCAGCTTCTGCCTGAGGATTTCCTTCAGGTTGAGCCCCTTCATTCTCAACGCCTTTCGACCGTATTTCATATTCGCTTCGAGAACATACCATTTTCTATCATCTCTAATCAAGTCGAGTCCCACGTCGTTGAAATGGCATTTGCGGGCCGCCTCTCTTGCAAGGGTGAGAGCCTTCGTGGGAATATTGCCGAAGCGGATCATCCCTCCCTGAAATACGTTGGTCTTGAAGGTGTCAGCATTCCTTTCGCGCCAGTACGCCAGGAGAACCTGGTAGTTGATGAGGACGACCCGCAAATCGCGCTCATGCGGGACATACTCCTGGATGTAGGCTATATGGGTGAGACTCAGGTAGCGCTCCAGTTGATCCTCGTTTTCAATCCTGAAGACACCCCTTCCTTGAGCTGAAGCCCTGGGGAGCTTAGCAATGAACGGGTAATCCCATTCTTTCAAAATCTCCCCATGGTGCAGATGATAATAAACCCTGGTTCTGAGGTGAGGGATGCCGAGCATGTTGAACAGGGTCGTCTGTTTTATCTTGTCATCCGCATACAGGCAGGTTTCGAGGCTCGGGAAAATGGCTTTTCCCATGGTTGCGAGAAATTCAGCATAGTTGTCCGAAGGGTAGAGGACGATTCTCGACCCAGTGATCAACTCCCTTTCTTCCTCTGTGTAGTCAAGAAAGTTGGGTCTTACCCCTAAGGTGATCACCTCGGGCACACCCGCGAGCCTGCCCCCCAGGGCTACATATCTTCCATTCGCTTTGTCCACTGTGCTCAGTCCTGTGAACTCACTTCATGGGATTCATATTCTTATCTCACGAAGTCCTGCGCTGTCGTAAAGGGAGAATCCGCTCTTTCCCCAGGGAAAATTTCTGCGGCTGTCTGAATTATTCGCGTTTGTCTCCGGTACGTCCAAAGATCTTTTGCAGGTCCTACCCTGGGAACTTCAGGGTCAAAGACTCGCCGTCCTCATCCCTCTTCAACCTTACGCTCAGTTCTATACTCCCGTCTCGAACACCCAGAGCCAGGATGCTCTTGTCCTTGTCGTCCTGGAGATGAGTAATGTCCCTTACAGCGCTGATGATCTTTCCTGCCACCTGAGAGCCGGGTGAAGGGAGCTCCGTATCATTGTATCTGGCGACTACCTTCACCTTACCCCCTTTTGGCTTGATGATCGTGACCTCATTCGCGTTGGCGTTAATTCCATGGAGGGCCGCCAGGGCCACCCATTTCAAGGCCGCTTCTTCTTTGTCTGCATCTTTTTCCAGAATGGACATTTCTTTGAGCGGATCCGTGGTTGCATAACAATCCACAAGTTCTTGAACTTTAAGATGCAAGCCGCGCTTATCTTTCATTTCTTATCCTCCTTTTCACAAAAAATTGTACCCCCTTACCGTCTCTCTTGGTGGGCTTTCCAATCCCTCTCATCTCAAGATATCTCAAAATAGAGAAACGAAGAAATCGCTGCCCGGTGATCAACTTTAGGTCATGGTTGAGGCGGGCGGAGGGCTTCCCGGGAATAGCCACGTAAGGCCATATTGTGATCGCTACGCTTGAGGAGCACTCCACTTCGTTCCG
>JAHECH010000488.1 GCA_024641835.1 Deltaproteobacteria bacterium | reverse complement strand
TGCCCTGGGTCACCGTCATCGGCCGCTGTGGATCGGTAAAGATATTCAGTCTTTCCAGAAGCAACGGGAAGAGGTTCTCTCCCTTGAAATCAGACAAGACAACGATGCCTGCGTACTTTGCGATGAGCATAGCCGCGAGCACCGTTTCCACGTCCAGGTTGGTCGCCATCTCGCAGGGAAAGGCGATGGTAGGAAAACCGAGAGACCGGTTCCCTGCCTTCAGGGGTGCCCTGCGGATGACCACCTGATCCTGGAATAGGGGCTTCGGCTCGCGGGACCCTGAATCCAGCACCAGGTCCTTCAGGCCCATACCTGTCAATTTATCCGAGAGAGGAACGAGCTTCTCCACGCTCTCCGCCTTCGCGACCAAGGGCAAGCCCTTCTCTTTCGCAAGACTGCCCATCTCATCCGCATTCTGCGCTGTCGCTGCGTAGAGCAGGGGTTTTTTGAAGGCACAGACATCCACGGCAGCCTTCATGGTATCCAGCCTGTCCGTCATCAGGACGAGGTTGAACTCGCTCTCCCCGGCAATCTTCTTCGCTGCCGCTGCAAATGAGGATGCATTTCCATCGACATCTTTCAGGGCGATCAGTTCAGGTCTGAGATTCAAGCCGACGCGTTCATACTGGAAAGCGTTCCACGTCTTCAGCTTCTTGTCCAATTCATCGGTCCCGATGTCCGATTTGATGAGCGCTGCAATGCCTGTAGGATTGTAGAACGTCTTCTCATGCCTGAACATGACTGTCTCGCCGCCGATCTTGAAGGCCCTCACCCCTGCTCCAATGGCCACCGGCCGGATGGGAGGGGCCGAGGCTTCAGACAGCTTTTCCTTGGCCTCCGCAGACACATAAGGGCAGGAATCGAGCTCGGCCTTTCCAGCAGCCAGGTTCATGGCAAAAGCCAAGCATGTGGGCACCCCACATTCCCCGCAGTTCGTCTTGGGCAACAATTTAAATATTTGAATTCCAGTCAGTCCCATAGTGTTCTCCTATTATGAGTGCATTCTCCTAAGTAATTTCCGCCTTCACCCCGCCCTCCCGCCAAGCAGGATCTTCAACAGGGAGGGATCGGGGTAAAGGTCAAGTTCATCGTATGGACAACTCCAAAAGCAACCCTGCGGAGTCAGATGCGATTAACCCACAATGGATTCCATTTTCAGAGCAGGATGATCCTTTTCCTTGAGGAAAGGCAGAATGTCCGCTTCCATGATTCCCACCGTCTCATCGGCAATCCGGTCAATGAGATCAGGCACACCCATTTCCGTTCCTCTCCTGATCAGTCGCTCTCGAAGCTCTTCTTTCAGCGCTTTGGGCATCCACACCATACGCAAAAGCCCACCGTCGCCCACGATGAACTTTCGTTGCGTGATATTGTACTTGGAATGCCCGACAAATCCAGGAGACGACTGTCCGCCGCCGATGACGCCGGCGAGGGTGCTGAATTTCATGCCACAAGGCGTCTCCCCGGTATAGTCCCTGTTCACGGTCATAACGCCGTTGCACGACGGCAACACCGCCGCAATGCACTCGCAGCAACCACAGGTGGTCATGGGGTCATGGACAAGGCTGTAAAAGTTGTAGTGGTCAATGGTCTGGCGGGACGCCTTGAACACGAATTCATTCACACCCTTCCATTGCCCCAGCACGGGATCAAGACACTCGCCCTTCACAACCGGCTGGTTAGGACCCGTGGGATTGATTTCAAAAGAGGCCTTGCAATCCATCCAATTGTAAGCCCCGCACAACCCCGTCCTCTCCGGGCTGATCGTGCACACGTGGCTCGGAGCGAAAGACTGGCAGAGCGTGCAGGAATAATAGGTTTCCACGGACTCATCCGTCATCTTCTCAACACGGTCATCCCGCACTCTGTAATCGGCTCTTGCCCTGGCGGTCAGCTTGTCCACGTCGTCCTTATTCGTATACAAGGTCACCTGCACTTTGTCCAAGATGCTTCCGAAATCCTGGTGGAGTTTCGCATGAAGGATAGTGCCGAGATGCTTCAGGCTGAAGCCCTTGTCCACGGCCTGATCTCCCACCCTGATCCAAGAAATGTCACGCTGCCCTATGTGCATGATGCCCTGGGCATAGTTGATGAGATGGTGAATCTGCCGCTCCAGGATCGGCTCGAAATCCGTCTGCATTTTCCTGCCGGCCACCTGGACGTAGATCCCCAGGGGCAAGCGACTGCCTTTTTTCATATCCTTCACGTCAGGACCGATGAGGGTTACCTTCCCATCTTCAATCTCGTTCATCTCGGCGATCTTGCAGAGCTCGGTGCACTGGGTTTTTCCACCACCCAACTCGAGGTAGAGATCGTCTTTGCGGACTCGTTCACCCTCGAAGGCAGGGCCATAAGCAAGAGGAATATCGACCTTCGATACTGAAACCTTGAGACCTCGAATCTCAATAGACTTGGAAGGCATGTCATCATGAAGGACGTTCGCGACCACGTGCTCGTAGGTGCAGACTCCGGTGGGCAGCACCTCAGGGATGTCCGTGTCCGCAATCGTCGGGAATCCCCAGTTGATGGCGCCGGCCGCATTGGCAGCCCACTCGGCATTCACATCACCCAAAGCGTTTACAAACGCAAAAATGCGGTCCTTCTGGTATTTGAGTTGTCTCTTGTAATCTCCGGGCTGAATGCCCCCAAAGGACATCCCCGCGCGGTTCGCGAAACCGAGGGCGAAAACCGCCGCCGAAATGTCCGGCCCGAACGGCACCAGGCGGGTGTTCCACCCAATCTGGACCTTCTCCTGAACCAGCTGCTCAGCAAACGTGGTGCCGTTCTGGTTGGCGGCCATGAACACATAGATGGTCTTGAGTTGGTATTCTTCAGCCATTTTCTTCGCTGTCTTGGAATCAGGGGCAGCCCCCACAATGGCGGCAAATCCCGGAGCTGTGCCATCTACAAACTCCACTCCCCTCTTTCTCATAATCTTGTCATCGGCTGCACCCAGCCAGAGCTTTCCGTTGTCCAGATCCGGATCTTCTACTTCCGGCTGATAGAAATTGGGGTCTTCCACATATCGAATGGCTTCTACGATTTCTTCAGCGAAAAGAGCGGCCATGCCTGCATCTAGAAGCGGGCCGAGATAGGGAACGTGACAGTCTTTCTTGATGTGAGGCGGCAAAAGCTTGCGGGCAAATTCCAGGGGTTTCCTGGCAGAGTCCAGATCCGTCACTTTGATGCCGGTCAGGGAATAAATGATGGGTAAGAAATACGCCGTGTTGGGAAAAGCCAATTTCTGGCCACCCCCGTAGGCTTGCAAGGCCTGCTTGTATTTTCCTTCGGCCTTTGAAACGATATTGTAGGCACCCTGGATAGCTGCGAACGCGACTAACTTTGACATAACTCGTCTCCTCCATTCGTTGGGGCTATTTTGGTTCTGTATCCATAAGACCGACATCAGCTTCTGCTCGTCGGCCGACGGGGTCATTGTTCCATCCCGTACTTCAACAACCTAGGCGCGCCTGTGGATCCGATCGAGGTACTGGATCATCTTTTCCACAAGCGAAGCGGGCTCCGGGGGCTGCTTGGCCACTGCCTTGGCTTCAGCCGCCTCCTTTTCAGCCTCACGCTTTTCTCTTTCTTCAGCCCTCTTCCGTCTCAGGGCTTCGAGCTCGTCTTTCTCCTTCTCTTTGGCCGCGGCGGCTTTCCCCGCCTCTGCGTGGGCCGCGGCTTTTGCTTCCGCTTCTGCTCTCGCTTTGGCTTTCGCCTCGGCCTCTGCTTTGGCCTTTGCTGCAGCTTTGGCTTCCTCCTCCGTCGCCTTTGCCTCTTTCTCTGCTTTGGCCCGAGTTTCCTCTTCAGCTCTCGGCTTCAGCTCCACGACTTTCTCTGCTGGCTTTGGAGGTGCCTTCGGCTTTACCTCTTTCTTTTCAGCTTTTGGGGGAGCAGCCTTCGCTTCCTTTGGCCTTGCCGCTTCTTTGGGAAGCGCCTCCTTGCCAAAATCCAGGTTTGGTGCAGGAGCTATGGAGAGAAGATCTGCTTCCTTCAGAAGCAAGGTTTTGGTAACACCCGCTACATCGACAGCAGAACCACCCTCCGCCATCCGCTCCACAAAAGAACGGATGATCCTGACGGTCTCCGGGTGTCTCAGAATGACGACATCAGATCCTGCGAGAAGGTAACAGACCGCAGCAACGCACTCCATCATGATGGCGCGCCTCTCGGGATCTCCCAGGGTCGGCGCATCCTCGATAGACTGCCCAGCTTCCTTGCACTTCCATATTTCGTTGCCAATGTTGGAGATCATGGGGAGCTGGAGCTTGTCATCTTCCTGCGTCAGAGCTGCCATTCGAATACGCTCCATCACCGAGTATGAGTACTCCATGCCGTAACCGAGCCCGCCCGTTGTTGGGTCTACGA
>JAHECH010000019.1 GCA_024641835.1 Deltaproteobacteria bacterium | reverse complement strand
TGAGTCCTGTTCATGGATTGTACGCTCCCCATGGTCCTGGGCTCTCAGGCTGCTCTGGCAGATATCCCAATAGTTCCTTAACATACCTGGCCGGAAAACTTAACAAGACAAAGGTATTCTGCCATTATTTTGGCTGAACTTCAAGTCTTTCGGTAGGACCTGTCTCTTCCTGCGCTGGAAAAGAGGAGTCAAGTCTGCTAGGGAACCACCTGCTATTATAACTTTGGCTGGTCATGAAGACCCCCCTGGATCACCGCCCGCTGGACAGGGAGGTTTCGTTCTGCAAGTCCATCAAAGGAGGTCCCAAAGAGGTCTTCCGGAAAGTATATGCGTCTGTCTAGATGATCTCTGAGGAGAGTGAATAAAGCCGCATGCAGTCCTGCGGCCACTTGCCAGCAACTGCCGCTCGAGCCAGGAAATCCGTCATGGGAAGTCATGTTGAACACGTATTTTCTGTGGTCGCTATAGTCGAGCAGCACCCCCACCAGCACCGAACCTTTTAAAGGAATGACCAGGTTGTCACCAAGCTTCATTAACTCCTTGGGTATAGTTCCCTCTCTGTCGAAGAGCTGTTCAAGATATTCCATGGTCTTAGTATGGATAGCAAACCTGAACTGAGAGGGCACATCATATCGCTGTGCGATGGTGATGTTTTCCTCATGGAGGAGAAGAAACCCCAGAGGGTACTCGTCAAGATCCAAGATAGGACTGAGAATGTCCTTCATGTCTACCCTGTTCTTAATAGGGTTGGGATAGAGTTCGATGGGCTTATCTCTCCCTTCCATGTACCCAGCCGGGTCATTCACAATTTCATCGAGCAGCGTTTCCAGGCTCCAGGTACTAATCGGCATCCAGCCGTGAACCGGCTGCCCGGTGTCGTACTCAAAGTGGACCACCCTCCGCGGAAGACCGGAGCGCTCAATCTCTTGGCGTACCCACAAATTTACAATCCCAGGGTTCATACCAGCACAGAGGATATGGGGAGCGTGCCACCCGGAGTCCTTTCGTCGGTACAAGTCGAGTACGACCTCCCGAAACTTTTCGTCACGACCATTCATGATGCCGGCATTGATATAGCTTGCCCCTGCCCGGTCCGTCACATCCAGCATCCGTCTACTTTCGTTGACGCTCAAGTCTATGACGACGTGAGCATCTGAAGTGTGCAAAAGATCGAGATAGGCAGACCTCTCCTTTTCGACGTCAACGCGTGTATTGACAAATTCGTACCCCAGTGCAAGGTGTGGGATAAATCCATTGGCCAGTAAGTGATCGGTTCTGTCTACTAGCACAAGCCTATTGAGCTCGTTTCTCTGAGGTACCACTTTCTTCAGAAACGCACCTGCAACTCCTCCTGAAGCGCCGATGATAAGGATATTGGGTCTGAATTCCATGCGGACTTGATTTTTCGCTTTCTTCTAGGCCAGTTTCGATTTCTCTCCTTAGCGTCAACAGAAAGCTCTTTCTTTATTGAAGAGCATCGCCAGGTTTGCTTGCAGACAAAGATTTCACGGTGTCACATCTGTAAATTTCGTGTAATGGCCAGACCGGTACAGATCGGCCATAGTGAGAGCGTGCTTTAGCATGAAATCCGCGACCTTCCCGGCATACTGCTTCACCGTGCGCACATGCTCACGCATCATGAAGCAATACTGCCTCGCTCGCCCGATGCCGCCTGTGTTGGCTTGCACAGGACACCGGCCGCCGCAATACGCTTCAACACCGCACCAGGCGCAGCCAAGATCTTTTTTATATGCCACGATTTTCCGAAGTTGATCCTTCGCATTTTCATCGAATGTCACATCGCCGGACTTGTCGATGGTGCCAATACTCATGGCAAGAGGGAGGTCGGCACAGGCATGGACTTTTCCATCGCCGATGATGTCAAAATTGTCCATCCTCTCAACAGCACACGCAGTAGTGCCTCTCCGCTTCTTTGTGAGTAGGTACAGGATCAGCTCATTGATATGGACAATGGAGAGCAGGACACCTCTGGTCAGGTACCCCAGATAGGCTTCCATGATCTCACGAAGATCCTTTCTGTACCTCTCCAGGTGTGTCGCAAGGTCCGGAATAAGCCCCTCGGCTTCGTCCCAATGCCAGAAGAAGTGCTCTGCTTCTCTTCGCTCGCGAAAATACATGAAGGATCTGAAGCAGTCCATAAGTGACATACCAGGTCTGAGAGTGGACCAGATGACCACATCCCCTTTTCGCGTTCGATTGAAAGAAGCGAGCTGCCGCCTGATATTTGCAAGAGACGTTCCACTCCGAATCGCATCGTGCTGTTCTTGAGTACCGTCGATCGAGACGGCAGTGAGCCATATGTTCGCCGCCATGTCTGGACACCGCTCCATCGCCCGCTCAAGATAGTGACCGCTTGTGATGACCATGTACCGGACGCTAACCGATCCATCCACGGCTCTGTTCAGTTCCTGGTAAAGGGTGCCCATTTTATCAAGCCGGAGCATGGGCTCCCCACCATAGCAGACGATCACAGCATCAGCCTTGCCGCTTCGCCGGATCAAGTCAACTATCCCCTTGATGTCCCGGTCCAGATCATCTTGGCCACCGCTCATTGTGAGACGCGTCAGCATCTCCCCTTCCTTCGCTCCCGCCGTCAGAGCATTGATGCAACCCTTGCACCTGAAAGGACACTCCGGGGTAACCGTGTAGTGAATCATGATCTCGTCTTCTTCAACATAGCCCGGTATCAAGGAAGCCTTCTCGTATACGCAGGGATGAAGCAGCATATCTACGTCATTGTGTTTCAACATGCTGAGGGCCATGAGGAATCGTCTCCATCTTGCGGCAGGGCAGGGAATCCGCACTAAGATAGGGCATTACCGGTGTCATGTCAAAAGAATATGGGCTGTTTGCGTATTCGTGGACCGATCCCCACTCTTGGAAGGGTAGAGGCCTTCTTTTCAAAACGAACGCTTCCGGGCTGGCCAAGATAAGACCTTTATTTTCACCCATAAGCGTGCTAAGGATTGTTTATCCCACGACATGATGAGGTCTAGAAGGAGAAAGCCATGATCTATCTTATCGTAGTCTCCTTTGTATGGGCATTTTCTTTTGGTCTTATCAAGACTCAGCTTGCAGGCCTGGATTCCAATTTCATTTCCTCCTGCCGGATGCTTCTCTCCTTTGCTTTATTCCTTCCCTTGCTGCGTCTCAGGAACATCACGCTAAAGCTTGCCCTGTTCCTAACAGCCATCGGAATGATTCAGTATGGATTGATGTATATGACCTATATATCATCTTATCAATTTCTTAAGGCATACCAGGTGGCCCTATTCACCATTTTTACCCCTCTCTACGTCACCCTGATCAGTGATCTACTACAGAGGCGGTTCACGGCATTATTTCTCATCACAGCCTTGCTCGCCATCGCCGGCACGGCAGTAATCGTTTTCAGGGACATTCATCAGGTTGACTTTCGTGCCGGCTTCTTGCTGGTCCAGGCATCTAACGTTTGTTTCGCCCTCGGCCAGATTCTCTACAGGCACGTCATGGCGGAAAAACAAGAGGTTCAGGACTATCACATTTTTGGACTCCTCTATCTCGGCGCTGTGCTCGTGACCACATTTTCAGCTGGGATCTCCACGCATTGGACCATTCCACCCATGAACTCAAAACAGGTGCTCACCCTCCTTTATCTTGGAGTGCTCGCTTCCGGCGTTTGCTTTTTTTTGTGGAACCTGGGGGCAAGAAAGACGAATACGGGATTCCTCGCAGTAGCAAACAACCTTAAAGTTCCCCTTGCGGTCGCCTGTTCGATGATCTTCTTTCATGAAAAGGGGAATCTATCCCGGCTCCTTATTGGCGGAGGAATCGTATTGACAGCCCTCGTGATCAATGAGCTTGTCTTGAGTAGAAAAGCGGCTTAACCATCGCGAGCAGCTTAGGCTTCGCACATGGGAGTGAGAGATATTCGCGAATGCTTGTTCCCTCAGGAAACAGGGGGTTCTCGACCATGGTAGTGTTGTCCGCAGGGGTCGTGGTTGTCAGAAAGGAGAAAGGAATTTGGAAATACCTTTTCCTGAGGGCTTATAAAAACTGGGACTTTCCCAAAGGTGTTGTCGAACCGGGCGAAGATCCCTTGAAGACCGCGATCAGAGAGGTTGAAGAGGAGGCGGGAATCACAGATCTTCATTTTTCATGGAATGCGATCTACAAAGAGACCTTGCCTTATTACAGCAGAGGGGAGAAAAAAGCGAGGTATTATATTGCCCACACTCCCCAGTCCAGCGTCAAGTTCTCCGTCAACCCTGTCCTAGGGAAACCCGAACATCATGAATATCGCTGGCTGACATACGACGAGATCATAAGCCTTGCGCCTAAAAGGCTTTTACCTGTCATTGAATGGGCCGATTCAATACTTACGGGCTGAAATGTTTCCCGGATTACTTCCCGAACAGACCCATTTGAGCCGTCGCTTCCGGCGGTGCAAAAGCCACAACCGTGTTCCTATTCCTCTCTTTAGCCTGATATAATGCTTTGTCTGCTGCGTTGAGTAAACCGTTCCAGTCCTCAATGCCTTTCTCGAGAACAGAGGCAACGCCGATGCTTACCGTCACCTGAAAGACTTCACCTTCCCACTCAAAGGGATATTTTTCAACCACCCGGCGCAGTTTTTCCGATACTTTCAGAGCCGTCGCTTTATTCGTTTCGAGAAGAATGATGGCTATCTCATCTCCCCCATACCTGGCCACGATGTCCGTGGTACGCACACACTCCTTGAAGAGGCGGGCAATGTTCTGGAGCACCTTGTCTCCGCACGGATGCCCGTAGGTATCATTCACCTGCTTGAAGTAATCCACGTCCACCATGAGGAGCGCGAAATTGCGCCTGTACCGGAGGGCACGCCGGTATTCCGACTCAAGGATTCGGATCAGGTGTCGATGGTTGTAGAGGCCCGTAAGCCCGTCGGTAATGGATAATTCCTGAAGTTGCCGGTTTGCTTTGATCAGCTCAGCAGCCCGCTCCCGAACTTGTTTTTCCAGATCTTCCCGGGCTCCTTGAAGTTCCTCTTCAGCATACCTGCCCCGCGAATAGAGCACCAGGTTCTCAATCGCCAGAGCCACAGGGGTGCTCAGTGCAGCAACAAAGTAAAGGTCCTCTTTTTGGAATGCCTGAGGTTCCTGAATGGAGTGCAAGTAGATCACACCCTGGATGCCCGTCATGCTGATCATGGGAACACACATGAGTGATTTGACTCGATTGATGGTCACGCTGTCTGAGAAAGCGCCCTCGCTCGCATCAAGGACGTTTGAAATCACCACTGCCTTTTCCTCTCGCACCACCCGGTCCAGGATGGTCCGACTGTATTTTATTCCTGAACTCGCGCTCTTGTCCTTCGATCTGGTCACCACCTCCCTCAGATCGCCGTTTGGATCGAGAGTCAGTATCACTCCCCCATCGATTCGCTTGAAATAGGAGAAAAGAGCATCCATGATTCTTTCGCAGACATCGTTGACGTCCAACGATTGCATCAAAACGGCAGTGACCTCAAACACCTTCTCCATCCCCTCCGGGCTAGAAGCGAGGATATTCCTGTGCTGATTTTCGCGCCCTTTTGCGTTCAGGTCTAAAGAAAGGTCAATAGAAAAGTTTTCCGTCATGGTGCCTAGCGATCACTCCTTATTTATAAAACAGGGCTTTGATGCGAAGATCAAAGCCCTCAACACCGAGCGATGGACAAAACGAAGTTTACCTCATTTTGCAGGAGAAATCAATTCAAAAGTCGCCCTTGAACCTCTCCGCATCATCTCTCTAACTACATGATATTATTATATTTAATTTTACAAATCGATCCGGCCAACCTGCCGTGAAATGGGAAATGCTCCCCGTTTCAGGTGCGATAGTGGACCCTGTGTGACCCCGGAAAATGAACCCGAACCTGTTTGACGATCCCGCATTTAGGCGTCATCAAAAGAATGTGAAAATCCCCCTGCT
The DNA here is from genome assembly GCA_024641835.1 of Deltaproteobacteria bacterium. Classification (GTDB taxonomy): domain Bacteria; phylum Desulfobacterota; class DSM-4660; order Desulfatiglandales; family HGW-15; genus JAHECH01. The sequence goes on along the minus strand of JAHECH010000019.1, from coordinate 10,653 downwards.
CTTTGGAAAGGCTCTTCACAGCAAAGGGCCTAATCCTGAATATCCTCCTCCAGTATTTTCTGGAGCACATTCTCCGAGCCTCTAACCGCAGGAACCTCTTCTGGCAAGTAGAGCATGACACCCCCCTTAACGGGTCGTGTCACGATTTTTCCCTCTCCCGCGAGCTTCGTAGTGACCTCCACGGGATTCTTGTCAAAATACTCCTTGAACGCCCTGTTGAATCCACTGAAGACAGAGTGAATTCCCTTATAAGGGGGCTTGCGTAACTTTCTGATCGCCCTCACTACAAATTCATATTCCGTAAGTCTCTTCTGTTCTGCTTCTACCATAAAATCCCCTCCTCTCTGAATCCTCCTCACTCCAATGATTTGAGAGACCTCTTATACCCCGAACTTCTCATATCCGAGGGGCCCACTGTCATGCCCCAGAAATTTCTCTACCCCTGCATTGACACCCCATTTTCTTTATCCTATGCTTTGTGCATTGTAAAGAAAATGATACACGTGGGAAGGCCCGGCTATGAAGTTTGCTGTAGAGGTCAAGGGACTGCGTAAATCTTTTGTTTCGGGATGGTGGAAGAAAAGGAAGAAAGATGCCCTGAAAGGCATTGATCTCAGCGTTCCGGAAGCAGCTTTCTGGGGTATCCTCGGACCCAATGGAGCTGGCAAGACAACCCTTCTTTCGATCATTTCCAACCTGGTCACTCCCGAGGAAGGAGAGGTTCGGGTCTTGGGGAAGAACATTCGGACCCATGGGCCCGAGATCTGCAGACATATCAACCTCTCCTCAGGCCACGCCAATTTTCTCTGGAGCATGACCGTCCGAGAGAACCTGCGATACTATGCCATGCTTTATGGCCTGTCAGGCAGGTCTCTTGCTCAGAAGGTGGACGAGCTTATGGCCCTCTTCCAACTCCAGGATTTTGCGAAGGTACGCTTTGATGAGCTTTCCACAGGGACCAAACAAAAGCTCTCCCTTGCCAAAGCCCTTGTGAACGAGCCGAGGCTATTGCTCCTTGACGAGCCGAGTGTTGGGCTCGATCCGGATGTGGCTCGCCGAATGCGGGAGACCATTCGGCAGCTTCACAGAGAGAAGAGCACCACCATTCTCATGACCACCCATAACATGAAGGAGGCTGAAACCCTCTGCGAGCAAGTCGCCTTCATTAAGGATGGGGTTATCAAGGCATGCGGCAAGCCCCACGACCTCAAACGGGACCTGCGCCTGGGAGACACGATTCTGATTTCATTCCAAGGGATGCTTTCCGTGCTCCCTCTTCAAGGCATGAAAGGAATCTATGGTCTCCAGGTGAGCGACTCTTCCTGCCGCATTCTGGTCGATGATCATCATCAGTGGTTGCCCAAAATTCTGGATCTTTTCATTGGTCAAAAAGTCTCCATCCACGATCTCCATATTCAGGAGTCTGACCTTGAAGACGTCTTTATTGCTTATTCAAGATGAACTGACCAAGATCAGAGCTTTTGCCTTCAAGAACTGGGTGATGACCAAGAGAAACATCTTCACCCTTTTCGAGATTCTTTTCTGGCCCATCGTCGCTTTCCTTTCTGTGGGGCTCCTGGCTGAGTTCGCACGCCTTCAGCCCGAGACGAAAGCCTTCATTCTCGTGGGCGTTGTCTCGATGAGCGCTGTGCAGGTCTGCCAGCTCGATGTCGCTTACTCCCTGCTCTATGACGTCTGGAGCAAGGCTGTTAAGCATGGATTCATTGCGCCGGTGGGCATTCGCCACCTTCTTCTCGGTTCCCTGCTGGTGGGGATTGTCAGAGGGGGAACTGTCTTTGTGATCCTCATGGCAGGAAGCTATTACTTTTTCGGCTTTGACTTCACCATTCCGGGAACAGGACCTGTCTGCCTTTTTGTCTTGGGGCTTTTTCTTTGCGCTGCCATGGTGGGAGTCCTGGTCTGCATTCTGGTTCTCACTTTCGGAAACAGAGCAGAAGTGGCGGCATGGTCCCTGGTGAGCCTCATGCTCCTTGTCTGCGGCATCTACTACCCTATCTCCATCCTGCCCAAATGGGTCGCTCTAATAGCCGCTCTCATCCCTGTCACTTACTTCCTCGAGTTTTTTCGCTACTTCTACGGATTTGAACCCACTTTTTCTCATGTCCTAGCCAAAGGATATGGCATGGTTCTCGTCTACCTTTTTCTGGAGGTTCTGCTGATGAAACTCGCTTTGCGAAGAGCCAAAAGGACAGGCATACTCCTGAGGTTATCCGAATGAACGGTTTCTTGGTGACGGTCGTTAAAGCGCCTTCTCGAGCCCCTCAGCCAGGTGATGAAATGCCGTGCGCCTGTCTTCACCCATCTTATCACGGTCGATCTTCCTGAATCCGTGTAAGACCCTCTGCTGGATCTCCGCGGAAAGTTTTTCATTTGCCGCAGGAAACAGGATGCCGTTTTCCTTGCGGATATGCTGCCTGAAAAGCGTGACGTATCGGGAAGCCACTTCCGAAAACACCTTTGCTGACGCCTCGGACTCTCTAAGTTGACCCAAGGCCTTTTCCATCTCCTGAACCATGCCCCGGCCAGCATGGTGCTCAGACATGAGTTCTCTAACCAGTCCATCCAGTTTAATGAGACCTGCCTCCCTTATGGCCGGGAAAAAGATCTCTTCTTCCTTGGCATGGTGGCACTGGTCAACATAAGTCCTAAGGAAATCCATAACCTTTTCAAGACGTCCATGACTTTCTGCCTCTGCTGGACCCGAGCCAGAGCACAAGCGCAGAAGGGCCGAAAAGATCTTCATCATCATACCATGTTCCAATCTTAGTTCCGTTGTACAATCCATAAGTTATTCCTATTGGTTAAACTGCATTATGAGATTTTATCTGGGAATCCTGTGAGTGGCGCCATCGCTCATCTCAATCAGGTAGGGCAAGTTTTCATGCCTATTCTCTTCCAATACCTAGGGGCTTCAACAGGGTTTTTTCAATCTGATCCTCCCCCCACTTCATATTATCCCGGTTTCTCGCAGCCTGAAAAATGTCGCTCATGGTTTGAGCATAACCCATCACTCGGGTTCTACAGGTCGAAACAGCTTCCTCGACGATATGCCACTCTTCTTTTTCCATGAATTCATGGAATGCCTTAAGAATCTCAGGGAATAGCTCTTTGCGGAGGCCGTCCAGAAACGCTACGTAGAATCCGAGAGAAGCCTTTTTCCGCTCCTCTACGATATAGGGGAGAGTACCCCGTTCATTTGTATCCGCGAGCAGATCTTTCAAGGCCCGGGCAAGAAGTTCTATGGGCGTGTGGGGAAAGGCGGCTATCAGCTCACGCCAGATGGGGCGATCGAATTCGCGGTCATACAACTCCCCCAACTCGTGATGGATATACGCTTCCATTTCTCCCTCAAAAATCCTCGAAAGACCGCCCTCCAGCGCTTTGGGATGAAGGTCTGTGATTCCATGGGCTTGTTGGAGCGCGTATCTCAGAGCAGATCGCCCTGATTTTTTCAGGTAGAGCATCTGATTCCACAGGAAATGCTCTCCTGCTTCCCTTCGGATGACCACGGAGCTGTCCTGAGTAAGAGCAGGCAAACCCAGAAGATCTCGAGCCAGCTCGTGGCCGAGGATGTAGACCCCGCATCCATGGATGGTCCTTTTCAGTTCGAGGCGAGCAAGGAAAAAGGTGGGTTTCAGGCCGTGGACATATCCTGCACCGTAAAAAAGCCCAAGGGGCTCCATCGCATCATTGAGGCTTCGGGTATCGAAAGGATCGTACGTCCGGCCTTCAATAGCCAGGCTACCGAGGTCTTTATCAGTGAGTTTTTCCCACATGTCTTCCCTGCTTCCTATCCATTCGAGAATGATGGAGGGTTCCTCTTCGATCCACGGCGCCAATCCCTTTTCCCACTTGTAGAGGTCACGGAGTCGAAGCGCTAGTCCACACACGGAGTAATAGCCTGCATATTTGGCATCCGACACGCTGCAGTTGTAAAGTACCTGTTTGATAAAACCGTCTAATCCATGCACCGTGAAGTCAAATCACTCCTTTCCGCATCCCTTTCCCTTCAGGATAATACCTCAGAAGTCTTTTCAAGGAAACGTCTATTTCGCCGGCCAAATCCATATCTCCCATTCTCCTCGGTACAAGGGATACTGGCACGGTTCTTGTATTACTTTCGAACCAAGAAGGGCTAACCACGGTCTCCTATGGACTTCAATGCTGACCTTCGCAGAACAGCACCATGTCATGGCAATGGAACTCCTCATGGATTGGTAGAGCGCGTGCCCGGGAGATCGCAAATCTATTCCTGAACCCCTAGGGAGAACATTGATGGTCAAAAAGAAAGTGGGAATTGTGGGCAAGTGGTTCTTGGCCTTCAACCAGGAAGGGAGGCTGGATCTTCAGGGTCGTGTGTTGGAGAAGATGAAAAATGGAATTTACCTGATCGAAACATACAGTTGGAATGACGGCCAGGTGCTTGACGAGCGCATCATTTCTGTGGATCAGATGTGTAACTGGCGCCTATACCCTGACTTTGAGACTTTTGGCCTCCGCGCTCAGCAATACCTCAAATCAGAATCAGGGCCCAATTAGAGGAGCTTCCTCACATCCCACCCCATCTCCAAGAAGAGCCCTATTCATCTCTTTCATCATTCACCCAAAACCCATAAGAGGCCCATTTTTATTTTTCTTTAATGTACGTGGGGGCGTTCTTGGGTGAGCTTCCCTTGAGGACCTCGTGGTAAAATTGATAGGTGAGAGGCCGCCCTGATTTGATGACTTCGGAATTAACGGCATCGCCAATGAAGATCGTATGGGATCCCACATCAATCTCGTCCACAACTTCAGCCTCCAGCACAGAAAGGGCATGCTCAACCACAAGAGGACATCCGGTCGCCCCCTCTTTGAACTTCACCTTGCTAAACTTGTCGACCTCCCTGCCCGACTTGAACCCAAAAGGACCGAGGAATGTCATTGGAACGGATTCCTCCAGAACGGTGACGCCGAACACTTTACTCTTCTTTATGAATTCATGGGTCAGGTTCTTCTTATTGATGATGACGGCAAGCCGCGGCGGCTCGGAAGTCACCTGGATGACCGTATTGACAATTTGCCCGTTCAGGCGTTTGCCATCCTTTGAAGTCACGATGTAGAGACCATAACTCAAATCCCGGAGCGGTCCCCGATCCATTTCATCACCCATCTCATTTCCACCTCTTCACTTGAGACGAGCGAGTTCGGCCTGACTTAAAGCTATTCTCGCCTTCGCAAGTCTCGTGTAGTAATTCTTGGTTTTCTTCGCATCACCTCTGGCCACTGACTTGGTTAAGTCGCCTTCCAGTTCCGCCACGTCCAGAAGCCTATAATAGTCGAGGGATTCTTTGAAGTGAGCCAGCACGATCAAACCGGTCAGCAGCGGATGGTTGTTCGTGACATTGGCGTCCTTGAATTCCATGCCATGTTCGAGTTCTACCTCAAGTCCTCGGCAAAACTCCTTCACGTCGATTCTCATTTTCTCCGCGTTCACCTCTGGGAGTATCTTCTTCGCCTCCTTGAGGGATACCTTGGAAGTTTTCCTTCTTGTCCAGTCGCTGATTTTCAGTTCCTTACAAACCCTTCTCACTTCCTCCACCGTGACATATTGCTGAATCTTCATGACCAACTCTCCTCTATTGTCTTCTTCTTTCGTTTCCCCTCTGAATTCGGCCATAAACCAGCGAGCCTTTGCGGCAAGCCGTTTTGAGGCCACACCTCTGTGCCTTATCCGGCAAGGGCGCTCGTCCCTCAGCGTTTATATGCATACCAGATGCGGCAAGCGAAAGTCAACCTTGGATCGATATTCCATCGGCACAAGATGAAAGGAAAGGTGGATTCTGGAGTCCTTGGAGACCTGCGCAGAAATGGCGGAAAGACGATGGCAGACGGCTTCAACTGATCGCTTCTCTCACCAGGACGTCGTAATAGGTGCGTATCCGATTCACGTACTTCACCGGCTCGGAGCCCCGGCAATAGCCGTAAGTGGTTTTTCTGTAGTACTTACGATAGCTGAGGAGGGGGAGTACTTCCTCCATGGCTGACCAACTGTTGTAATCCAGCCCTTTTTCAGCGGCGATTTTTTGTGCGTCGATGACATGCCCCCTGCCCACGTTATAGCTTGCGAGAGCAAGATATAGCCTGTCAGGGTTTCTCGCCTCATCAAATTTGTCATACAGCTCTTTCAGGTACCTGGCTCCGCCCATGATGCTTCTCTCTACGCTCCTTCGGTCCTCGATGCCCATGTCAGCTGCCGTATCCTGCGTGAGCTGCATCATACCCTCCACTCCTGTAAAACTTGTTGCTTCAGGGTCGAAATGAGACTCTTGATAAACCATGGCAGCGATGAGCCGCCAGTCAAAATCATACTTCTGAGCAGCTTTCTGAATGATCCATCGGTACTTCGGGAGCGTCTCCTCGAGCCTTCCATGGTATTTTTTCAAATCCACATAATCAAAGTCCTCTACATTCCCATAATATTTCTCATAAATGCTTTCGAACGTACCATCCTGTTTGATCTTCCCCAGAAACTCATTGATCTTGCCAAGAAGCGCCTTCTCTCCCTTTCTCACAGCCCACGACAAGATCCGCGGCCTTCCGATGGCGAAGGCGATCTTGACATCCGGGTTGTAGCGTCGGTTGAGCATAGCGATGTGTGAATCAGCAATGGTAATCTCGAACTTCTTGTCATCCACCATCCTGATGAGTTCCTCCGTCGGCATGTCTTCATATTTTTGAATTCTGATATCCCACTTCTTGGCTCTCAGTTCCTCCAATGTCTCTTCATAGGCACTGCCCCGCCTCACGTGTATGGTTCTTCCATTGAGGTCCTTCAATTTCTTAATCTGACTGTTGTCTTTATGAATAATAACCTGCTGCTTCACCACAAGATACCCATCAGAAAAATCTACGAAACCTCTTTGGGACCACGAAAAAGAAAGGTTCGCCGCGATGAAATCTCCGTCGCCCGAGTTGAGTTTGGAGTAAAGCTCCTGCCAGCTCGATGTCACTACCTTCAGTCGCACACCGAGATAACGGCTGAAAGCTTTCGCCAGATCGTATTCGAATCCCATAGGCCGGTCTCTATAGGTGTAGTAGCAATTCGCATTGTTTACGGTGAGAACAGTGATTTCTTTTCTCTCTGCAATCACTTCCAGCGCATCTCTTCTCAGGCACGAACCGATGTAGAAAACAACCGCAAGAAAAAGCAGCAAAAGCAGAAGCGCCTTCATCTCCTCATTCTTTCTCTCTCCTGCTACAAAACCTCTCATCGATTCACCTCAGAGCCATCAGGCAGACGAAAACCGGAATTCAGAAATCAGAGCAAAAGATCTCAGCCTGGTGCGCTAAATTAAAAGCCGCCCGCATGGAGCGGCAATTCCACACTGTATCGTCAGCTTCAAGTCGTGACCGCCTGAAATGCGAAGGATGCGGGAAGAAATCAGTGAATATCCCCGGATGTTGACCAATACAAACGCAAGAAGTTTTTTTCAGCTCTCCTGTCTCTCCCGGATTCTGCCTGTCTCCCAGCTTTCTGAAGGGAGGAAACAGGGGCTTACAGGGACTTCATGAGTTTGTACTAGAAACATGCCTGCGGGACATATTTGTGCAGGACAGCATATTTATACCATGCAACTACGAGCAGTGTCAAACGAGTAACGAGAAGAGAGAGAAGGGGCACCAGAAGCTTCCACCATGAATTTAAAGCAAGTCTCTTTCCTGGTGAGCAGTACCGTGTTGTGGCTACTGGCGGTAGGCTTTTGCTACTTTCTGGGAGGGAGGAATTCTCCGAATTTTTCATATAGGGAGAGAAGTTTGTCCCGATAGAAGGCTATGTTTTCATCGGGGTTTGCAGGGTCGTAACTTGAAGCGAGTTTGCAATTCTCATAAGCACGCACGTTTTTTTTGTGGCCTGTGACGTAATAGGAGAGCTGATCCCCCGCCCTGTAGTCCCGGCGTGAGGCAATGGCGAGCTCGTAAAGAGCGGAGGGATTTCGTTTCCGGGATTGCACCTTCTGTTTGTAGGTATCGGGAGACTCTCGCAGTGCCTCTGTCTTGGCGAACCAAGTTACGCCTATCTCATGCCTTTCAATTTTCTCCATGTATCCTTTCAGAAGGTCTTCCACCTCTGCTCCATTTCCCTTCAATAGAAGTTCAATCATGGAAGAGAGGAATCCTCTCAGGTACTTCTCCATTCCTCTCGATCTAAGAGCGCTTCCCTTGATCACCACGTTCCCCTTGTCATCCAGAAGAGCATAGTTCTTTTTTTTGTAGGAGAACATGGCCCGGTACCGGCCGTCCATGCTCACCTCAATCCCTTCGGGTAAGGTATCGGATAAGCGCTGAACCAGAGCCTTGGCCTGGGCCTCGGTTTTCACTGAGGGTGGGGGAACGAAGTAGACTCCATCGGTATCGATTTCCACAGGCGTAGCCCCCTCCTTGCGAAGCCAGTCAAGCATCTGATGAATCGTTTCCCTTCCATAGCGCGTCACCTCTGCTGCAACCTTTGGATCGGAAAAGTGATGGAGTTCTGTGCCGAGGTAGCCGTAAAAAGAGTTGATCAGGATCTTGAACGTCTGCTGTACTCCCTGATAGTAATCTCGCTCATGAGGCGACTTTGCTTTTAGGGCCCGCTCTTTCGCATCAAGCCGGAATGCCCTCAGATCCTCAAGGAGCTTCGGAAATACATCCAAGATATCTCCAGCCGGCCTCAGTTCATAGGATAACATGAGAGAGGGATAAAGGGAGGCGACATCGCAGTGGACCACATCCTGAACCACTCCGGTGACAAAGATGTCAGTGTACCCCCCTTCAAACTCACTCCCTCCTTTCGACTTTGGAACGGAAGTGCGCTGTCTCAGATACTCCCGAAGAAAAAGGGCATTGATCTTCGTCGCATTCCCCCGCACAAAGATGTTTTGGTAGGAATATGGAAACATCCTCGCCTGCAGGAAAAATGGGTATCCGATCAAGGCGGACAGAGCGAGCGTTTCTTTCACATCCTCGATATTATACTTTTTCAGCATCTCGGGTTTGTGATCATAGTGCCACTGGATATCTTTACCCTCGATATAGGTCCGTTCTTCTTCAGCGAGACCAAAATGCTGGGCAGCGCTCTTAAGCCCGTAGCTCTCCAGCTCCCGGGCCGTCACATCATAGTACTGAAGGAGAAACATGGTATCCACGACATGACGGCCAAAGATGTCCATTCGGTTGTAGTCTATGATCCGTTCCGCCACCGTAAAACGCGACCTTCGGATTTGAGGGACGGACCCATCTCTGCCCCACCCAAGGGTGATGCCGTGCCTCCTCGCCCTTTCCAAAATGTACTCCAGATCAAAATTGAAGATGTTGTGACCCTCGATTACATCCGGGTCGATTCTAGAAATCCTGTCCCCGAGGGATACGAGGATCTCCTCCTCATCCATGTCTCTCCCGAACAGAACCTCAGAGTAGCGTTGATTATCCATGAGGGCAATCGAGATGATCCTGTCCTCCTCCCGTGTCGGGTTGGAGAACTCATAACCTGGCGCACAGGCTGTCTCTATGTCTAGGGCCAGGCGATGCAGATCCTTGAAGTCCAGGCCCTTGAATAGGGTCTTACCGGTCAGCAAGAGGAACTGGTGGACCGGGTCAGAGATGTAGAGATAAGGGGCCTGATGAGAGGATGGAGGTTCACCTGACTTCTTCTGCATATGTGCCTTTCCCCTCTGGCAGTCTTCCCACCCCTCTAGGAGAATGAGAAACCTGTAATCATTGGCACCTGAGAGGCGCTCCAACCGGTACGGCCTCTTGAAACCTTTCATCAATCCCTCGTCCTGGATAATCAGGAAGGGGGTAAAAGTCCGATCATCTGCCTCCACGCGCCGCTCTTTGCGATGAAAGACCCGCATAGCGTTATCCCCAACGGGTTCCACGGCGACAATCCTCTCTTCCGGGTCTGCACCAAACAGGACCTCGTTATCCTCAAAAGCCAAGGGGTTCATGTTGATTTTCCTCCTTATCAATAAAGATCCGCCGCTTGAGAGATAGAGGGTTAGGAAGGGTCGTTACCGAGTCGTTCGAAGGTGAGCCTCACATGCTCGATCGCTTCGCATTATTACCAGCCATGGCACTCATAAGTCAATCAGGCTCCCCGCTCCCTCAAATAATTGCCAGGTCCGCGCCGTTTCGCCTCGCTCCGGCTCAGCTCAGTTTGGCAACGGAAATCCATGCCCTTTTATTCATTGCTTCATCCAACTTACATGCTTATTATGTATGATGAAACATCTGTTTCTCCTTTTTCTCTGTCCTAAAACTGATGACTTCGCAAAAAGTCGCCAATGTGGACGGCACAGTAAAAAGCTCCAGATGCAAGGCGCGCGAATCTTGAGGAATGAAGCGTACATAGAAGTACGCTGCAAGCCTGCCCCCGCGGAAGCGGGGGAAAGATGAAGCGCAACGCCGCAGATGGACTTTTTACGAAGCCGTCAAAACTGGCGCCCAAACAGAGCGACCATCGATGCAGAGGAGGCTTGATCATGGGGATCATATACTTGGATAACAACGCGACGACCCAGGTCTCCCCCGAGGTCCTTGAAGTGATGATACCCTATTTCCATGACCTCTACGGCAACCCGTCGAGCGCCCATTCTTTCGGCGGCCATGTGGCGG
>JAHECH010000487.1 GCA_024641835.1 Deltaproteobacteria bacterium | reverse complement strand
ACCAACAGGGGTTATGTTTTGGAAAGAGGGAAAATGATACTGGAGGATTCAGGGCCAGCCCTCCTTGAGAACAAGATGCTTCAGAATGCCTACATAGGCTGAAGTAGGCTATCGAGCTTAGTGGGCTTCAAGGAGATTACTTTAATCATAAGGGGTGTGGAAGTTCGCATAAGGCATTGCAAGATGAAGGGGGCGAACATATTTGGGCCGGAGGTGGTAAGCTTTAGCGTAAAGGATCTTGAAGATTTTGGGAGGTAAGAGAAATAGCAAAAGGCAGAGAAAGGGAGTAGCAATATGGAATATTTAAGCAAGGTTAGACGAGAAAAAGATCTGTCGACTATCTCTGGGATACCAGTGAAAGAAGTGTATCGTCCCAAGGATATCGAGGACTTAATATATCAAAGGGATTTGTCTGAGCCCGGCGAGTTCCCGTACACAAGAGGTGTTTATCCCACCATGTATCGAGGCCAGTTCTGGACTATGAGAGAAGTGATGGGTCTGGGAACAGGAAAAAACTCAAACGAGCGAATACGCTATTTGCTCGAAATGGGTGAGACGGGCATTGCGGTGGTACCTGATCAGGCAACCTGCTGGGGGATTGATGGTGACGACCCGCGGGCTGAAGGAGAGGTGGCAAGGCTCGGTGTTGCCTTAAGTTCACTTAGGGACATGGAGGACCTTTTTGAAGGAATAGCTTTAGATAAAATTACCATTTCCCTGGTGGTAGAAGGCATTGCTCCTTACGTTTTAGCAATGTACCTTGCTTTGGCAAAAAAAAGGGGTATTCCATTAGCGAAACTCATTGGAAGTATTCAGAATGATGTGCTCAGGGGGTACTACGCGCGCGGGGCGTGGATTGTTTTACCCGTTAGGGCTAGCCTGAAAATGTGTATTGACCTAATAGAGTTTTGCACAAAAAACGTGCCAAAGTGGAATGTAAACACGATCGCAGGCTATCAAACCCGCGACTCAGGGGGTACCGCCATACAAGAGGTTGCTTTTCTTTTAGCCGATACCATGGCTTATGTTGAAGCGTGCCTGGACAGAGGAATGAAAATTGATGAATTTGCTCCAAGGTTTTCCTTCTATATGAGCTCACATACATGTTTTTTTGAAGAGATTGCTAAGTTTCGCGCCGTACGCAGGATGTATGCCGAAATTATGAAAGAAAAATATGGGGCAAATAATCCAAAGTCGTGTAGTTTGCGCGTTCATGTTCAGACGGCCGCCAACACCCTGACCGCTCAACAGCCCTTGAACAACATGGCACGTGTTACTTTACAAGCCTTAGCAGCTGTTTTGGGAGGAGTACAGTCCCTTCACACAAATGCCATGGATGAGGCTTATGCAACGCCCACGAAGGAAAGCGCTATGGCGGCCTTACGCGTTCAGCAAATAATTGCACATGAAAGTGGTGGTGCAGACACCGTTGATCCACTCGCGGGATCTTATTTCGTTGAATCGCTGACATTGAAATTGGAGCAAGAGGCTTGGGATTTAATCAGTAAGATTCAGGAAAAGGGACATACTATGTTGGAGGCCGTATTAAATTGCATTGATAGCGGCTTTTTTGAAAAAGAGATTCTCTCCTCCTACTACCTGCATCAGCAGGACATCCAATCAGGTAAAAGAATTATTGTCGGTGTCAATGCTTTTAAAATAGATGAGGAGGTCGATATTCCCACATTGACTTATGACGCTGAGTGGCCTGAACAACAGAAAGCGAACCTGAGAAGATTGAGGCGCGAACGTGATAACATAAAGGTGGAAGCTTGCCTCAATAAATTGAAAAGGGAAGCTGAGGCAGGCGTCAATTTGTTCCCTACACTTATAGAAGCCGCAGAGGCCTATGCTACCATCGGGGAGGTTTACGAGACATTAAAGAGCTTCTTTGGGGCGCATTGCGAGATATGCTGAAGAAATTTGTGATTCCTGCAAAGGGGTAGAGAGTGATGGTGAAACGTAAGATACGAGTTTTAATGTCAAAAATAGGTATGGATTATCATAACAGAGGACTTTTGTTAGTATCAAGGGCGCTGTCAGAGGTTGGCATGGAAGTGATAATTCTTGACGCAGGCCAACTGCCTGAGAGTGTTGTGAAAACTGCTATTCAAGAAGACGTGGATCTATTGGGTATTAGCTGTATGACGGCGGCACATATGGAACGCATGAGGAAAGTAATATCGCTTTTAGAGAAAGCTGACCGGAAAGATATTGTAGTTTTTCTGGGGGGAACGATACCCAAACGGGATATACCAAAGCTGAAGGAAATTGGGGTTGCTGAAGTGTTTGGTCCGGGGTCAGACTTGTCGGATATTGTCACCTGTGTTCAGCGGTATGCCACCCTTATAAATACCGCCCAAGGTGCTGGTTGAGTTTGTGTGAGTATAATTCCCATCCTGTAGTAGATCGAAAAAGTATGCTAAGGAAGCTAACACCTACCGAAAATATATCGGTGCGAAATCAAGAGAGGTATAATGAAAACGGAAAACAAGGATAAAAATGATTGGGCGCAGAATATCTGAAGTTAGGAGGTGATCTCTAGCTTGGTCCTAGACAAAATAAAGTTATTAGAAATAGCAGCAGCGCCGCCTGTGGAATGGGCTAGCTGTATGCTCGGTGATTTTGGAGCTGAGGTAATAAGGATAGAGCGAATACCAAAAAGCAAATTGCGCATGACCTCTTCAGGGATATCCAATAATCTTACTCCTAAGGAAGAGGCTAGAAGAGCTGCTTACGATGCACTCAATCGGAATAAACAAAGCATTGCTTTGAATTTGAAATCAATCGAAGGCCAAAGAATCTTTTACGAACTAGTGTCCAAATCAGATGTTGTTTTAGAAGGGTTTAGACCCGGAGTCATGGAGCGGCTTAAATGTGACTATGCCACTCTCAAAAAAATAAATCCTTGTATTATATACTGTTCAGTTACTGGATACGGGCAGAGTTCTGACTTCCAGGAATTAGTTGGACACGATCTCAACTATATATCTATGGGCGGGGTACTGGACCTCACCGGAAGAAAGAGTGGTCCACCTATTATGCCCGGGACACAAGTTGCGGACTGGGGGGGCGCTTCGCTGGCTGTGATAGGAATTTTACTGGCATTGATCGCTAGAGATAAAAGCAACATGGGACAGCATGTTGATATTTCTTTAGCAGATAGTGTTATCGGATGGCAGATGTTTTTGGCTAGTGAATACTTTGAAAGCGGGTCGGTACCAAAGCGTGGCGAGAGAGTGAATACAGGGGGCGCGCCTTATAATAACATTTACGAGACAAAAGATGAGAAATATATAACCATTGCTTGCTGGGAACCCAAATTCTATAAAAATCTGTGTCGTATACTTGGAAGGGAAGACTTCATTCCTGATCAAGATGCCCGAAGCGGAAAGCGTGAAGAGATATTTGAGTATTTTAGAAATGTTTTCCTTACTAAGACGCGCGATGAGTGGTTTGAGTTTCTCAGAAAGGAGGATATATGCATTGCACCAGTTTATAGTTTTGATGAAGTTTTCTCCAGTGAATACGTTAGGAAACGTGAAAGCGTTGTAACATTAAACCACCCTTTGTTTGGAAAAGTCAGGCAGGTTGGAAACCCCGTCAGACTTTCAGCCACACCCGCGCGATGGAACAATTTTGCGCCAGCTTACGGTCAGGATACGGATAGAATATTACAGAAGTTGGATTATGATGAAGAAAAAATTAGAAGCCTTCGGAAAGCCGGGTATATCTTCTAGCATGTAATATCTCATGGCGTGGAGAAATACGGTTTCATTTTGAAGGCAGTTGTGGATTGCCAGTCGAAGAAAAATATATTGTATAGTCTCATAATAGTATGGATTGGAATGCCATTGCTAACCTTTATAGAGCCTGGCTCGCGGTGACAGGATGTAGTGTAATGAGGTAGGAATGTTAGAAGTGTTACAGGATCGCTAATAAGAGCAAATGAGTATTGGCAGAGTTCATTCGGTTTAGCATGGCCTTACAAATGGAACCATTTTTTGAGAATATTTTGGGTTCGGATTGGCATGCGAGAGAGACATACGGGCATTGGGTTTCTGCTGGAGTTTTAGGAGATTTACTCTTATGAGACGGTTATAAGCGTGAATTCAGAATTAAGTGATAAAGTTCTGTATAGGTTTCGGTTTTTGAAGTGGCTGCAGGTATTTATGTTTACTCAATATCTGTGAAAGATATCTAGTTGCAATCGGAGTCGGTTTTACTAAAAAACCTCCCCAAGGGAGTTGAGTCACATTGACCCAAAACGCGTGGTTTACACATGATCTAACACCTGTGTTATCGGAAACCAAAAAAGGGATGTCAGTCGCCGTTTATGTTAGTTTTTTAAAGAGTAAGGAGATGTATTT
>JAHECH010000486.1 GCA_024641835.1 Deltaproteobacteria bacterium | reverse complement strand
TGTCCCAAAACCCACCACTTAAAGCCATCTACTCGGGCTACATAGATGAGTGGGCATGTGTGCTGGAACTGTTGGAGGCCTTTGAGAAATCCCGTGCATATGAAATTGCCGAATTGCGCATACATGGTCACCATATGGGCACCGACCCTTACCTAGAGGCCGTGAAGCGCCAAGTGCAAAAAACCCGCGGAGTGACCATGGAGACCACTTATTATCGGGATGAACTTCATCTGAGACTTCTTGCGCAGAATCACGTCGGACTCGCTCTTTACCGCGATATGTTGGGTACAGGCAACTTCACCAGCATGATTCCATCTTCCGGCAAGATTAGTGCCTATTTGTGGTGTGCGTTGGCTGTCCTAACCAAGATCCCCGGACCCGAAACATTAGAGCCACCCTTCGTCTGCATTCGGGAAATCTCGGCCCCTGAGTTACGGCGTGGTCTAGAGCTGATACAGAGCAACCTAACGGTATTCAGGAAAGCTGCGCGCGATCGAGCTGCGAATGACTACAATTTCGATCGCTACATGGAAAAAATAGTGAGAAGATTAGGCTGGGCTGCATAGGCTCTTCGTATTCCCCAGCCCAGTTGGCTGCTGCCTCCCTAGAAGCAGGAGTCTCACGGCTCGTCCTCATAAACCGGGAGGCGATCGACGGGGACGTCTCTCAAAAAGCTGTATCGGGAGTCTTTTTCGGAAAGCACCGGAGCCATCATAAAGAACTCCATCTATCTGGTCTATCTAGTGTGACCTTTGAATTTTTATGAGTGACGCGTAGGAACCCCAAGGGTAGCGCTTTTTTGTCAAAATATGTCCTACCTCTTCCCTCTACGCCTATTCCTTCATCAAATCTCTTATTGTTTTTGATTCGGGTCCAAGATCCAAACGCTACATCTAAACCCTACACTTGCCCGAAGCCGATGCCCTGGCCTCTCCTCTCCGTTATGTCTCCACTATCAATTTCGATCCACGAAATAGGTTGAACGCCATCTGCCTGCACATCGCGTCCCAGATGTTCTTCATCATCACCGTGAACCTCGCACGGTACGCTCCATCATAGAGATGACTCAACCCAAAGTACTGCTCCACCCTCCGGCCTGGAAGCCCTACGGGCTGGAAGCGAATGTATCTCTTCCTCGATATTTTGTTGTTCCTCTTGATCTCTACCTTCGTTATTTTCACCCCTCTCGTATCCTTCCTCATGATCCCATCTTCAATATCATTAAGATGAAGAAACGATCGGTTCGGCTCCCCATGATATCCCTTATCCGCATACACCTTCTTGATAGGTTCCTGCGTATGACAACTCGCCAATGTCAAATACGCATGATAGTTGCTATCATGTACAGAAGCAGGCGTCATCGTCGTCGCTAGCACAAATCCATTCTTTACATCAACCGATGCATGCTCCTTCAATCCATAGTGCGGTGTCTCATTCTTCACCGTCCAATCAGATTCTACGTCCCTACTGAACTTCAGCGTGTTTCCATTCTTATCCACTCTGCCTTCAGGGGTATCTCTTTTCTCCTTCAACTCCCTCAGTCCCTCTTTACTCAGCGGCTTGCTCGCCGACTTCACTAACCTCGCATCCACCGCTATCCCTTCATTGATGCTTAATCCTCTCTTCGCAAACTCCTGCAGCACCAAACTGTTCAGCTCCCTCATCGCCTCTTCACTCAGCCTGCTCCGAAACCTCGAAAACGTAGAATGATCCGGAGATGGCCGGTCCAGTGGTAACCCTAAAAACTTCTTAAACGAGATCCGGTCATTGATCTGGTTCTCAAGCTCAGGATCCGACGGAATGCGAAACCACTTCTGCAGGAGCAACGCCTTCAGTAACATCAATGCCGGATACGCATCAGCTCCTTCCTTGCTCGTCCCTGTCTCATAGTGCTCCAGCAACAGTGCTTCTACATCTCTCCACTTCACAACCTTGTCTATGCTCATCATCATCTTTAGGCTGCGGTTGTGCTCAAGAGATTTGCTCACTGCCAAATCTCTCCGAGGCGTAGGCTCTACGAGCCGGAGGCCGCAAAGCTGATTTCTTTCCCCCACTTCTTGTAGCCCATGCCTTCCCCCTTCAATCACCAACTGTTGTTGAGGGAAGAGTATAACCCAAGAAGCTATATTTTACAAGGAATATCAATAGATTATTCACTTTTTCGATATCTCGCTTCCCCAGCAGTTACGCCAACTCCCAAATTTAGACGCCAAATTCTCAATGACATTTTTAGGTAGGTTGTGCAAAGGTCTCCTTCCCTGGCGCCAAGGCCAGCAGGATTCATCAATGTTTTTCCGAAAGGCGCGAAAAAGCTCTGCAAGAATAACGATTTCCCCTGTAACTTATTCCGGACAGCATGCAGAACGACTAGACCTCCTTTTAAGCAAGGTTAGAGACTTTAGGGCGAAGAACACTAGAATTCATTTATCCAATCGCTTCTCTTTGCCAGTGCTCTGTGGCGACGGTCAACAATGAGCCTCAGGAAGAAAAGCGCCTGCCCCCAGAAAAAAGCGGTTTGGAGTTGATCATTATATTGGTTTTCGCCTCGCCTCTTTCTATTCCTTGCCACCATAATCATATGCACTGCAGCCTTCCGTGCTGATCGTATTGCTTCCATGCCCAGCCCTAACAACCCGAATTGTCCCTCCTGGTAGGCGGTGTACCCAGTGCAAATGCCGTTCCTTGCGAATCGCCTCTTCATATACTTCAGTGTCACTCTTTCCGCTCTTACGCAATGCCATACCAGAGCGTTAGGTACATAGATGACACGCCCCCCGGCTTTTCGGACCTTCCGGCAAAGCCCTGTTTCTCCGTCACCCACCAGCTTATCATCCGGCGCGTTATCTGGGTTGAAACCACCGACCTTATACAGGAATTCCTTGAGAATAGAAAAGTTGCCGCCATTGATCGTCTCCACTTCCTTCATGACTTCCCCTAGGTCCAGCCGGCCAACTACTCCTTCGTGAGGTCCCATCCAATCAGGGGCTTCTCCAATCCAGTGAACATAAATTCTACCGCCAGCACATTCGCAACCAGCCTCCTTATAAGCTCTTTCCAGGGCTGAGAGCCAACCTGGTTCCGCAACTGCATCATCATCAGTAAAAGCCAGTATCTCTCCCTCTGCCGCATGGGCACCAGCATGGCGGGCCCAGTGAAGGCCCGGCCGTTCCTCAAAAACGTACCTTATGTTCTTTCCGTTCCTGGCATTAAGTTCTTGTATGACCTCAAAAGTCCGATCTTCTGACCCGTTGTCCACTACGATGATTTCATACCTGTCATCAGGGAAATTCTGTTTTCGAACTGACTCAATGGCATTTGTCAGTATGTCACATCGGTTCAAAGTGGGAATAATAACTGAAAATGTGCTCTTCTGATCCATCGTCAGGTTTCCGCTGGACCTCGTTTATGGCAGCGCATTATGATTTATGTATCCAGAGGACACTCTTTTCAGGTTATGAACCACACACAGGCCGCAGATTCAACATTTACTGAAATTGTCTTCTCCGCATCTTTCAGCCCAGCCAGCCGTTATATTTCCTTTTTTCTATCTGAATATTAATTACTTTATCAGAAACTGATGCCCCGGCGCTTTCTTGAAACTCCACTCATATACAAGCTGGCTCGGTACTTGCTCAAGGCCGGTCAACAAGATGGCGAGATTCAAAGTTCGAAACCAAGTATAGAATATGTCGCTTTCATCCGACGCGCTGAACATCTGTCGATGAGGCATCGAAGTGTTTGCCTCGTGCCTACGAAACACCCAGCCACCATCTCCATTCAGATTCCGCATCACAGCGGCTAGCGCCCTTGCTAAGGAAGCCTGTACTTCGTCTCTACGGTAGTCGGTTATCTGCGAAAACCTAACGAGTGGATCAATGCTGTCAATGTCCTCACAAGCGCTTGAATTCCATCGGATACCATACCCACCCAAAATGTTCTGCGTCATCAGCAGCGAATCTATAATCCGCTCTGTGTAACGGATTGGCTTTTGATCATAAAACAATAGCAGCCATAAATGATACGCGGACATAACGCCTTCCGACAATTCTTGGTGCGTCCGAAATCGATCACCATAAAGTCCTGTTTCCTGGTCCTGATGCGAATCGATGACGTCATAAAGAACCTCAAGTAACGTGCCGGCCGTCTTTGACCCCTCGTAATCCCGCGCATACTGCAGAATTACTCCAATATTTTGCACTTCATTGCCTACAGAAGCGGCCTGCCTTGTCCAATCTCGCGAATCTAGGAATCCACGGAGCCGATCCGGTTTATCGTAAGGTTCAACAAGCTTTACCTTAAATCGTGGTGAGGCACCATACAAGGCAAGCGTCATTAAAGCCATGAGGGTCAGATGCATCCAACCCCAGCCGCCATACACGCCTAGAGCC
>JAHECH010000485.1 GCA_024641835.1 Deltaproteobacteria bacterium | reverse complement strand
CTGAGTCCCTGTCGATGCAGATGAGCTGGCTATTGCCCTCCACCTCTCTCAGAATTGCTTCGCTATGCCCTCCAGTCCCTACTGTCCCATCCACGTAGATGCCTTCATGGGTGGTCACCAAGAAACGGACCACCTCATGAACCAGCACAGGCTGATGAGGGTACTCCGGCTGCATCACCGTCAGATGCCAAGTCCCGGGATCATCTGCGTCACTTGAGGGAAGTTTGCCTTCGCTTTCTCAAATTCCGCTTCCCACTTTTCCCTGTCCCAGATCTCAAACAGTTTCAGTCCTCCTACTAGCACGACTTCCTTTTTCAGGCCCGAGATTTCCCTCAAATCTGGAGGGACCGTGATCCTGCCCTGTTTCACGGGACATTCCTGCGCTCCGGAAATAAAGTATCTCAGAAATGCGCTGACCGAGTTGTCCAGCTGGTTGAGTTCAGCCACCTTTTGCTCAATCAGCCGCCAGTCATCCCGCGCAAAAGCCCATAGGCAACTGAAGTGGTTAGTCAATACCAGGCAGTTGTCCTCTTTTGCTTTGAGGACCTCTTTGAAGCGGGCTGGGATGGCTAACCTGCCCTTTTCATCCAGGACATGCTTTGAACGACCTCGAAACATGTTCTACCCATGGTTCCTTTGGCACTTTGTGTCACTTCATTACACTTTATGACACTTTAAGGTGAAATAGCCTTTTATGTCAAGGGAAAAATGGGTAATAGAGATATTTATATGCATGTTCATGGGTCCATCGCGGACAGATCGGACTTTAGCAACAGTCTTTTGCGTATTGATTTAGCGGGATTTGTATCCGGTTTGAGGAGGCTGACGGCCGATTTCGTTGAGCACTAATTCAATCGCTTTAAGAGAATATAGATGAAAGAGAAAGCGTACAGAAGAATGAAAAAGATGTTCAAAACCAGGCCGGAATAGGCGTAATCCTTATCTCCCTTTTCCTGGATGAGAGGGATGGAGCGGATGGAGAGGAAAAGGCCCAGACCTAAGACGAGGGGAATCAAGACAATGAAGAGGGCCCGAAACCTCAGTGACGCGTAATCCGTCGGGCTGCAGAGGACATAGACAGAGGCTAGCCCCGCGCTCACGAAAGGCAACAAGAACCCTATGATTGCAGGATGATTCGTTTTCCGAAAACCACGACGGACCATATGAACTCCCGCTGACACAGCTCCTCTGGAGCCTTTTCAACCACCATACAGAAGCCTAGCCTTCTTGTAAACACGAGCCTTCTAACGAGCCAGGTGGAAAGAGGTAGAAAGTGCTTGCATCCGCTGGAGTATCTTTTTAATATACCAGGATATCCCGGAGAGTAAACGTGACCTTGTATAACTTTTTAGCTGGGACAAGGAGGTTTAGATCATGCCAGGCCTCATCGTATGGAAGAACCAAGAAATCGACAGGCTGAGAAGGGATATGGATCGCCTTTTGGCCCGATTTTGGGATGATTTCGGCGTCCCTTTCTTTCCAAGGGCGACCAGAGAAACTTTTGCACTCGAACTGTCTGAGACAGAGGACACCCTGGTCCTTAGGGCTGAGATCCCGGGTATCAATCCCGATGATTTGGAGGTCTCTGTCACAGATGATATCTTGACCATCAAGGGCGATCTAAGACAGGACCTGGTGACTGAAGAGGAAGATTATGAGAGGCGGGAAAGACGATACGGATTTTTCTCTCGCACCATTCAACTCCCTTGCAAGGTCCTCATGGATGATGCGAAGGCAACCTATAAGGATGGGGTTTTGAGCATTGTGTTGCCTAAATGCAAACCAGAATCACGCCGCGGAATCAAAATCAAAGTCACCTAATAGGCCAATCAAAAGAAAAGCGATTTCATGCTGATCTGGAGGAGGATGATTCGATGGCGATGCGAAAGTTAGAAGAAAAAGCCGTTCCTGTGGAAAATCTGCGCTGGAGGCTCGACCCAGCCACTCTGCCCTTTGAAACCACGGAAAATGTGGAGCCTTTGAAAGATATTCTTGGACAGGATAGGGGGGTTGAAGCCTTTAAGTTTGGCATGGGCATCAACAAGCAGGGATACAACGTCTTTGTCACGGGCACTGCCAACACTGGCAGGCTTGCCACAGTGCGGAAACTCCTGGAAGACATCTCTAAAAAAGATGGCCGTGTACCGGACGACCTCTGCTATGTGAACAACTTCAAGACTCCGGAAGCGCCTATCCTACTGCGCTTCAAGGCAGGTATGGGCCGCAGATTCAAGAAGGATATCCGCGACTTTGTAGAGGCTCTCAAAAAAGAAGTCCCCCAGCTTTTTGAAAGCCAGGACTACCTCAACCGCAAGAAAGAAGTCATGCAGGAGTACGAGAGAAAGGGCAAGAGTTTCTTCAAGGACCTGGACAAGAAAGTGAGAGAAGAGGGTTTCGCCCTCGTGGATATTCAAATGGGCCAGATCAAACGGCCCGAGGTCATGCCTCTCATCGACGGGAACCCGGTACACATTGACCAGCTCGAAGGGATGGTTGAAAAAGGGCGATTCCCCAAAGAGGAATTTGAGGTGCTCAAACAGAAACAGACAAAGCTTAGAGAAGAAATCGACCAGATTTTTCTCGAACTCAGGGATTTGCAGAAGGGGGTCCAGGAGAACATTGAGAAAATGGACAAACTCATGTTCATGAAAGTGGCCACAGAGATTGCTGCACCTCTGAAAGGAAGATACCCTGGCGAACAGATCGAAAGGTACGTCAGTGACATGCTCGAGGAGATGACGGACAACCTCCAGATCTTCGCAAGCCAGGCTCAGCAAGCCGTTCCCGGCATGCCATTCCTGCTGCCCGAAGGAGACGCCTTTCACCCTTACCAGGTCAACCTCTTCGTGGATAACGGGGATCAGAAGGCTCCCCCCCTGTTGGTGGAAACACATCCCACGTATCGGAATCTTTTCGGCAGCATTGAAAGGGCGGTTGATCGAAGCGGACTCTGGCGCACGGATTTCAGCAAGATCAAGGCCGGATCCCTGGTCAAAGCGAATGGAGGCTACCTGGTGATCAACTTACTCGATGCCATCATCGAACCCGGGGTCTGGCCCGCGTTGAAGAGAGCTCTTAAGACCAAGCAGATGCAGATTGAGACCTATGATCCCTTCTATCTCTTTACCACCACCGGCCTCAGGCCGGAGCCGATCGATATGGATATCAAGGTGGCCGTCATTGCGGATGCTTATCTATATCAACTCCTTCTCTTCTACGACGAAGACGTGAAAAAGATCTTCAAGGTGCGGGCTGACTTTGACACCTCCATGGACAAGAATGAAAAATCCATCCGTCAATTTGCCGAGTTCATCAAGCGTAAGACGGATGAAGATAAGCTCAAGCCCTTTGACCGCTCCGCTGTGGCGGCTATGGTGGAACAGGCCGTTCGCATGTCGGGAAGACAGGAGAAGATATCCACGAGTTTCCCGATCATCACGGATCTGATCCGTGAGGCAGATTACTGGGCAAACGAAGACCACTCATCCGTGGTCCAAGAAAAGCATGTGGACAAGGCGATCGAAACCAGGATTTATCGGTCAAACCTTATCGAAGAACACATCCAGGAGATGATTGATCGGGGGACCCTCATGATCGACACGGATGGCGAGGTAGTGGGCCAGGTGAACGGGCTTGCCGTCTACAGCCTGGGAGATTACATGTTCGGGAAGCCTTCACGGATTACGGCGACCACCTCCATGGGGCGCGCGGGTATCATCAACATCGAACGTGAAGCAGATCTCTCAGGAAGCACCCATAACAAGGGCGTGCTCATCCTGGCCGGTTATTTGCGGAAGAAATACGCCCAGGACAAGCCATTGACCATGAGCGCAAGCATCGCCTTCGAGCAGTCTTACAGCGGCGTGGATGGGGACAGCGCCTCTTCTACGGAGATCTATGCTCTTCTCTCCAGCCTCTCCGAAGTTCCGATCAAGCAGGGTACCGCTGTCACTGGATCGGTGAATCAGAAGGGAGAAGTTCAGGCGATCGGAGGGGTGAATCACAAGATCGAGGGATTCTTCGACTGCTGCCGCAAGAAAGATCTCACGGGGACGCAAGGTGTCATGATTCCCGAGAGCAATGTGAAGGACCTCATGCTTCGGAAAGATGTGGTGGAAGCTGTAAAGAGCGGCCAGTTCCACATCTATGCGGTCAAGAGCATTGATGAGGGTATCGAGATCCTTACCGGAAAAGTAGCTGGTGAATTGGGTCCGGATGGCCTTTACTCTAAAGGGACGATCAATGATCTTGTGAACGAGAAACTCAAGGCTCTGGCTGAAGGGTTAAAGAAGTTTGGAGAGGAAGAGGAGAAGAAAGAGGAACCCAAGGGTAAAGGGAAAAAAGGCAAGAAGCAATAGAGACATGGTTCAAGGAACACGGCGCACGGT